>NZ_JAKKSH010000037.1:0-36774 GCF_025653395.1 Shewanella sp. SW24 | reverse complement strand
ATAGAACCACCCCATGGTGCCTTTACCTCTGCACGCCAGTCCCGCCAAGGTTTTATGGCGATGAATACGTAGGTTATGACACACTTTGATGCTGGTTGAATCAACAAATTCGATGCCAGTGGGGTCACTCTTGAGGCTGGCAAAGTAACTGCAAAGCGGCACTAAAGCAGTGGGCATCACCTCAAGAAAGCGGGTATAGCTGAGTAAATTAGGAAAAGCGGATTTGTAGAAATGAGCCAGATAGCCGATGTAGAAGTTCTTGAAATCACGGTGGTGAGACATCTGAAAAAGTATGATGATGGTCATCACTTCGCTCATCGTCATACGGCCAGCGCGTTGACGCTTGCGTGTACCATCGGTTAACAGCGTTTTTTCCCATTCTGGAATGAAAACAGCGCAAAAATCATCAACATCGCAAAACACTTCCACTAATTTATGCATAGGCCCTCCGGTGTGATGGGGTTTCTCTTGGTCGAAAGATCCGATCACTTGGAGGGCTATTAGTTCAACATTTCTTATCCCGAGTTCAGGTTAATCAATATCAGAACTCAGATCTCAAAAATCAGGATCGACTTGAAAGCGCATCTGTTCACGGGTGACGGGATGTTGAAGCATCAATAAATCGGCATGCAGATGCAGGCGATTGGCGCGAGTACCATAAAGATCATCACCTACAATGGGCGTATTTAGCCCTTCTGAGTGGGCGCAGTGAACTCTGAGTTGATGGGTTCGGCCCGTTTTTGGGGATAGATATACGCGGGCTGTACGTGCCATTTCATCGATATGGCTTAATTCCCAATAGGTTTGGGCCGCTTTGCCAAACTCATGGCAAACGAGTTGTCTCGGTCTATCGTCTAAATCGCCACGTAGGGGTAAAGAGATTTGTCCCGCTGCCGGCTTATCTGCCATTGCTGTAGGGATCCCTGCTAAAAGTGCCACATAACGTTTAGTCACTGTGCGCTGGATAAATTGTTTTTGCAGTTGTTTATGGGCGTCTTTTGTCAATGCGATCACCATTAATCCCGAGGTCGACATATCGAGCCTGTGGACGATAAGTGGCCCAGTGGCATTGGGAAACGTTTGCCGCATGCGCGAATACACTGAGTCTTCAATCTCTTTGCCGGGCACGGATAAAAACTCGGCGGGTTTGTTCACAATCGCCATCGCCTCGTCTTGGTAGAGGATGCTTAAGGTTTTGCCTTCGGCGGGGTTCGTCTGCAGCGGATTTTCATCGACAACAAGCCCTTCGAGCATATGCCCCAAGATAGGTTGGCATTTACGCAGACAGGCAGGATAAAACTGCTTATGTTGGCGAATTTCTGATTTTGGCGGCGCCCCCCACCAAAATTCGGCAATCGCCAATGGTTTAAGACCGTGTTTAAAGGCGTAATGTAGCAACTTAGGGGCGGCACATTCTCCCGAGCCTGCGGGCGGTGTTAACTCAACCGTCCCGTTAAATATGCCGTTAAGGCTTTTTTCTGAGCCGCGAATATTCAAAAAACGATACTGCTCAAACAGCTTTTGCTGCAGCGCCGCCGAGAGCTGTTTACGCTGTAGTCTTAACGCGTCACGCTTATCAGTGAGCAGAGTTAACGCTTGGCTGATGGCATGGATACGTTCATCCCAGTAGCGTTTAATATCTCTTAACTGATTCTTTTCGTTAATGCTTTCTTGGCTGAGTTTAGCTTCGATTGCAGCATTTTCACCTAAAGTCTCATCAGTTGGATTGGTAGCCCATTGCACTGCGAGTTGATTGCGCTGCGTCTTGCGGGATTGACGGCCGTCAATCATCACTTGCCTGTGGGCGGCAAGCTTGGCTTGTGCTTGAGCTTGCTCAGCGTTGAGTTCGCTCGATAGCCGAGGAATATCGGGGTGATTTTCTACTGCAAGTAGCTGCTCGTTAATTTGGTTGATTTGCAGATTTTCGGCGTGGAAAAAATTGTCCTTAGCCAGCATATCAAACACAGGTGGAACGAAGCGTGGCCAATGGTTCTGCTCAGCTAACTTGCCCGAAAATGCCGACAAATAGCCCACTTTCCCCTGCGGGTCTTGCACTAAAAGTACACCAAACATTTTACCAATGGCACCGGTTAACTCCCCTGTGAGGCCAAAGTTATGTTGCCAATCGTTTTGAGTCTCAAGGTGGCGTTGTAATTCGTTGGCAGCGATCATGCACAGTGGGTGCGGTTCGTAATAGAAAGGAAAGGTAAAACGCTGCGGCAGGACATAGGCATCAATGGCTTGTGTGAAAGAGGTAAAGCAAGAAGGCTGAAGATGCATATTGGGGTCTACTGTTGGTTTTACTTATCTGGGTTAATTATCAGAGTTAAGCCACAACTTAGGATTTACCTAAATGCAAGCTGAGGGCTGGCAAGAAAGGGCGCTAGTTTACTCCGCCTATTGGGGACGGTCACTTTTTATTGGTGCGGCTCTGTGTTGAAAAAGGGAAATGGTATTAAAGCGCATTTCCCTTTGATGTGTCGCTTGTGCTTAAAGCCAATTTTAAACGGTTAAACCCGCTTAAAAGATGACTTTCACTTTACTGGCGCTATCGAGTGCTTTGCAGATTGCGCTGTCGATATCGATATCACGGGCAAGCGCGACACCTAAACGGCGGCGACCATCAATATCGGGTTTGGCGAATAATCTAAGCTGAGTGTTGACCGCTTCTAATGCCGCACCAATCCCTTGGTAGCGGATATTGCTTGAGGTGCCTTCGGCCAAAATTACCGCTGAGGCACTTGGACCATGCTGATGGATATTGGGAATAGGTAGGCCGAGAATCGCTCTAACATGCAGGGCAAATTCCGATAAATCTTGGCTGATGAGTGTGACTAAGCCTGTGTCATGTGGTCTTGGCGAGACTTCAGAGAAATACACTTCATTGCCTTTAACAAACAGTTCTACGCCAAATAGTCCATAACCGCCAAGGGCTTCGACGACTTTGCTCGCAATCGCTTGGGATTTTGCTAACACTTCATCGGACATGGCTTGTGGCTGCCATGACTCGCGATAATCGCCATCTTCTTGCCTGTGGCCAATGGGCGCACAAAAATGAATGCCGTTGACTGCGCTGATGGTTAACAGGGTGATTTCATAATCGAAGGGAATAAAGCCTTCGACTATCACGCGACCGCCGCCGGCGCGTCCGCCTTCTTGGGCGTATTGCCATGCTTTATGGCTGAGGGCGATATCGCGAATAACGCTTTGGCCTTTGCCCGAGGAACTCATGACTGGCTTCACCACACAGGGCACGCCAATTTCACTAATCGCTTGATTAAATTCGGTTTCGGTATCACAGAAAAAATATGGCGAGGTTGGTAAACCTAAGGTTTCAGCGGCGAGGCGACGAATACCTTCCCTGTCCATAGTGAGCTTTGTTGCCCGAGCAGTCGGGATAATATTTACCCCTTCGGCTTCCATGTCCACTAAGGTTTGGGTAGCGATGGCTTCAATCTCTGGGATGACTAAGTGCGGTTTTTCTAACTCGATAACCGCACGCAGGGCGTTGGCATCGAGCATATTGATCACATGGGAGCGATGCGCGACTTGCATGGCGGGGGCGTTGGCGTAACGGTCAACGCCAATCACTTCAACGCCTAAGCGTTGCAGTTCAATGGCCACTTCTTTGCCAAGTTCACCGCAGCCGAGCAACATGGCGCGTCGTGCGCCCTCAGTGTAGGGAGTGCCTATCATGTGTGGGTACCTTTGAGATTGTAGGGATGATGAGTTTTATGCTTGCGTTCTATGTCGCAATGATGCGGTTAGTTTAGCCTGAACAGGCTTTAGGGTCATGGAGTAAATCGACAAGTGTGTCCCGGATCACTGGGGGCAAAAACGAAACAGCATATCTTTGGTTAATATTGGGGCTGAGGTTGAGAGTAAACTCAAATGTTAATGTCATGTTGGTGGCATGTTTTGTGACCATCCACTAATCTTTGGGATGGAATACATATTATTAATACAAGGAGATGCAGATGTTCTTAGATTACTTTGCGTTAGGTATTTTGTTTTTTGTCATCATTATTATGTTTTATGGTGTCATTGCCATTCATGATATCCCCTATGAAATAGCCAAAAAGCGTAATCATCCCCAGCAAGATGCATTGCATATCGCCGGGTGGGTGAGTCTATTCACCCTACATGCAATTTGGCCATTTTTATGGATCTGGGCGACTTTATACCGTGAAGATCGCGGTTGGGGGTTCAATACTGTAATGAAGCGAGAATTAGTTTTAGAGGAGGATGTGAATTCATTGCGCGAGACGGTCAGAGGGCTTCAGACTCGGCTTGAACAGTTAGAGCAAATAACTCCCATGAATATAGCGCCTGCTGTGGATGCGATAAAAACAGACAAAGTTGAGGTATAACATGGATTTATTACTCATACTCACCTATGCGGCCGTGTGTATTGCTATCTTTAAAGTCTTTAAAATTCCGATGAATAAATGGACTGTTCCCACCGCAGTGCTGGGTGGGGTGTTCATTATTGGTACCTTATTACTCGTGATGAATTACAACCATCCTTATTCTCGTTTTGCCCGTGAATATTTTGTCACTATCCCTATCACCCCCGCAGTAAAAGGCTTAGTGACTTCGGTGGAAGTGCAGCCTAATATGCCTGTTAAACAAGGGGATGTGTTATTTCGTCTCGATCCTATTCCCTTCGAGGCCGTTGTTAAACGTAAACGCGCCGCTTTGATGGAAGCTGAGCTCCAAGTGCCACAACTTGCCGCGGCGTGGGAGTCGGCTAAGGCTAATGTAGAGCGCGCTAGGGCCGATAAAGACCGTAATAAATCTGCCTTCGAGCGTTATGAGTTAGGCCGCAAGAAAGGGGGCGCGAATTCGCCTTTTACTGAACTGGAACTCGATAATAGGCGTCAATTGTACTTAGCCTCAGAGGCACAACTGACCGTCGCGAATGCTGAAGAACTGCGTGTCAGGCTGGCCTATGAATCTAATATTGATGGTGTTAATACCAAAGTGGCTGGTTTGCAAGCTGATTTAGCCAGTGCACTCTACGATTTAGAACAGACCGTCGTGCGGGCACCTGCTGATGGTGTGGTGACGCAAATGGCGCTTCGTGCGGGAGCGATGGCAGTGCCTTTACCATTACGTCCCGTAATGAGCTTTATTCCCGACGAGCAACGCTACTTTGCGGGGGCATTCTGGCAAAACTCGTTAATGCGTTTGCAGGAAGGTGATGAAGCTGAAGTGATATTGGATGCCGCTCCAGGACAAATCTTTAAGGGAAAAGTGGCGAAAATATTACCCGCTATGGCTGAAGGTGAAGTTCAAATGGGCGGCGCGCTGCAGTCATCGGCTCGTTTATTTCAAAATGGTCGCGTGATTGTGCTGATTGATATCGAAGATGATGCTATCCGTACGCAATTTCCTGCGGGTGTTTCTGGGCAGGTTGCAATTTATACTGAGCATTTCCATCATGTCGCTGTGATGCGTAAAGTATTGCTGAGGATGCAAGGTTGGCTGAATTACTTGTTTTTTGATGGACATTAACCCTTAATCGGTTAACTTTTGTCTGTTGTATCAAGTCCAGTTCGCTGGACTTTTTTGTGACACATTTTTGGGTGAATAAAAAGGAATTTGAAAGCATGCAAGATATTCACGATTTAACCTCAGTGCTGCGCTCCAATACGCCAATTGTAGTGATTGAAACCTATGAAGAATATCGCGTGGTTGAGCTGCTTAAGCGGGTCGCAAGTGTGCTCTATCAACCTGTGTTTACATGGAGCATCACCCAAGGCCTAGCACGGGTCGATAAGCCCTTGGCGGCGCAAAAGTTTAATAGCGAACCCACAGATCTGCTCGGGCAAATTAAATCAACCTCGCAGCAGGGAATTTATGTGCTGTGCGATTTTCATCCCTTTGTGGTTGACGCGCCAAAGAACGTACGCTTACTCAAAGAGATAGCCCTTGAGTATGAGACGCTGCAGCACACCTTAGTGCTGGTGAGCCACGCCTTTGAAATCCCGCCTGAAATCAAACGTTATTGCGCATATTTTCACTTAACTTTGCCAAGTACAGTGCAATTGCAAAATCTGATTTATCTTGAAGTTGATAAAATTCGTCACCAAGGTACGCCGCTACAGGTCGATGATGCTGCTGTGGTCAAATTAGCCGATAATCTGCGGGGCGTGACTTTAGACGATGCCCGTCGTCTCGTACGCAAAGCCATAGTCAATGATGGTGCTATTACCTTGTCAGATATCGACGCTATCAATAAAGCCAAGTTTCAGCTACTCGATCTTAATGGTGTGCTGCAATTTGAATACGACACCAGTGATTTTTCACAGGTCGCAGGACTACATAATCTTAAAAAATGGCTCAAGCAGCGCTCGCCCATAGTGGCTGTCAGCGCCATTGACCAAGGCGGCCAGCCGACTCCAGTTCAGCACGTCAAAGCGCTCGATGCGCCCAAGGGGATTTTACTGCTGGGCGTTCAGGGCAGTGGTAAGAGCCTCGCGGCTAAGGCGGTTGCGGGCGTTTGGCAACGACCTTTGCTTAGGCTCGATATGGCAGCCTTATATAACAAATACATAGGCGAAACCGAGAAGAACCTGCGTAATGCACTGGATCTGGCTGACATGATGTCGCCCTGTGTGCTTTGGATAGATGAAATTGAAAAAGGCTTAAGCGGGAGTAGCAGTGATGAGGGAACATCGACGCGGATACTCGGCACCTTACTCACTTGGATGGCGGAGCGTAAATCTGAAGTGTTTGTGGTGGCTACCGCTAATGATATTCAAGCTCTGCCGCCAGAGTTAATGCGAAAGGGCAGGATGGATGAAATCTTTTTTGTCGATTTACCCGACGAAGCCATACGCAAAGCCATCTTCTTAATCCACTGTAAGCGCCGTGGAATCGATGTGGCGAGCTTAGATCTCGCCCTGTTATCGGCTCGTAGCCAAGGATTTTCCGGCGCCGAAATCGAACAAGCGGTTATTGCTGCCATGTATACCGCAAGAAGTGTCGGGTGTAGTGTCGACCAAGTGCTATTACTTGAAGAACTTAGTAAGACACGGCCTTTATCTGTGGTCATGAGCGATAAAATCAATGCGCTACGACAATGGGCTGCAGGCCGAACCGTGAATGCCCATGAGTAAGATTTTTGCTTGGTTCCATGAGTGCTAACTAGCATTTTTAAACGCTACATTGGCTTAGTTATTTTCGACATTCCCAAGGTACTGTTATGAATGATGAGTCGTTTTACTGGATATTAGTGATACAAGGATAAGAGATTGAAAAGTATATATGAACTGATTGATATCGAAGACTCTGGCATAAAAGTAGTCAATGAAATGGTTGCTGGTGCTGAGCATTGTGTAGAGATACTGCCGCCTTCAAAGGATCGGGTTGAAGTACTTGAATCCCTTCAGATATCGACTCGTTCGGTATTAGGGGCTATTGCCTATGAAACCGGTGGGATTTTGATCGACAATGGATGGATTCGATTTTTCGGCTCTGGACATGAAAGATTGTCTAGAAACCTTACTGATTGGAATAGAAGTGCACATTATCTTTTAGTGGCGAATGACGTAGTTGGTGGATTTTTTGCTATCAACGGCGGCGGTTTAGGCGCAGATGTTGGGAATATATACTATTGGTCGCCAGACTCAATTCATTGGGAAGGGTTAGAAATCGGGTTCACAGATTTTTTTCAATGGTCAGCTACAAAGAGAATCAATGAGTTTTATGCGAGTTTAGGTAAAGAGCGCTTTCAAAAAACCTATTCACAGATAGCTACAGATAAATGCCTGAGCTTTTATCCATTTTTATGGGCGAAAGAAGGTTCTATTGAAATAAGCAGCGTGAAAGTGGTGTCAGTTGATGAAATGTATAGGCTGAAATTGGAATTATTAACCTCGGTTAGTTAATTCGTTTACCCGCTGATTTTATGAGTACTTCTGCAATAATTATTTGTTATAAACATCTAATATATTGATTGTTAGATATAAATCTGCTTATCAGCTCTATTGATTCAACATGGATGGGCTGTATATGCCATCCATGATTAATCACTTCTTCGGAGGGGACAGCACCAAGATCTAGCTGACGTTTTTGGCGGTATCTTGGGATTTCTCGTTACCGCTTGCATCAAAAATCAAAGCTGTCGCTATCACCAAAAGCTGTCGCGGCAATGCCTAATGAGTGCTTCAGTGTTTGGCGTGACAATATCTCTCTAAATGGTTTGAATCTTAGCGGTATCCACTCCCTGTGGTACCGCTAATGCTGCTTATTCCTATCATGATGACATTAGATATCAAAGGCGAGACTGCCCGGAGTCAGGAATGGCCAACTTAGACGCGTCGGTGAACTCTCACCCTGCGCACCAAAGAAGTAAGCTGTTCTTGGGGTAGCGTAAACTACACTGCCTTTTTGCAACCCGAGTTCCTGCAGATTATGGTGGGTAAATTTGGCTTCCCACAGTTCTTCGCTATGCCAGCCATGTGGGGCTAATTCCAATCTAACTTCGGCGCCGATTGGGGTCATGGTGACAATATTGAACGGCAAATTGGCCTGACTATTGGGCTTATTTGACAGCGCTAATTCGTGACTGCGTACATAGAGAACACCATCTTGCTGCAGGGTTTGCTGTTCTGGAGGTGTTAAAAATGCTTGACCGTTTTCCCAACGTTTTTGTTGCCAACTGGCTTCAAAGACATTGACGTTACCAAGAAAATCAAACACAAAGCGACTATTGGGATGTGAGTATAGCTCAGCAGGTGTATTAATCTGCTCTATATGACCATTGCTCATCACTACCACTCTATCTGAGAGCTCAAGCGCTTCATCCTGATCGTGGGTCACAAACACGCTGGTGAATTTCAATTCATCATGCAGGCTGCGTAGCCAGCGGCGTAGTTCTTTACGCACTTTAGCATCCAAGGCGCCAAAGGGTTCATCCAGTAGCAAGACTTCTGGTTGGGTCGCGAGTGCGCGGGCCAATGCAATGCGCTGTTTTTGTCCACCCGAGAGTTGTTCAGGATAGCGCTGTGCGAGATGGCCTAGTTGTACTGTTTCTAGCAGTTGTGTCACTCGCTTATGAATTTCTGCCGCCGAAGGCCTTTGTTTTTTCGGCATGACTTCGAGTCCAAAAGCGACGTTATCGGCGACCGTCATATGACGAAACAGCGCATAGTTTTGAAACACAAAACCTACGCGTCTTTCACGCACATGCACTTGGGTGACATCTCGGTTGCCGAATTGAATTTGGCCGCTATCGGCTCCTTCAAGACCGGCAATAATCCGCAGCAGTGTGGTTTTGCCTGAACCTGATGGTCCCAGCAGACCAATCATTTCCCCTTCTTGAATATCGAGATTAAGTGGGGAAAGCGCCTGAAATTGGCCAAATTTCTTGGAAATATTAGTAAGACGAATACTCATAGTTGGCTCTGCTCTTTATTGTCATTGGCGGTTAAACTGCGTTGTTGCCGCCATTCCACTACGGCTTTTAACATTAGGGTAAATAGGGCAATCAGGGCCAGTAATGATGCGCTCGCGAAGGCGGCTTCGGCCTGATAATCTTCATACAATAATTGCACATGTAAAGGTAAGGTATTGGTTTCGCCACGAATGTTGCCAGACACGACAGCAACGGCACCAAATTCTCCTACGGCTCTGGCATTAGTGAGGATCACACCGTAAATCAGTGCCCATTTGATGTTGGGCAGGGTCACGCGGCGAAAGAGTTGCCACCATGACGCTCCAAGGATCACTGCAGCTTCTTCTTCCGATGCGCCCTGTTGTTGCATCAATGGGATCAGTTCTCTGGCTACAAAGGGGCAAGTGACAAAAATGGTCACTAATAGTATTCCCGGCCAAGCAAACATGATCTGCAGATCGTGCTCATATAGCCATTCGCCCAGCCAGCCACTGTTGCCATAGAGCAGCAAATAGAGCAAACCTGCGACGACAGGGGAGACTGCAAATGGAATATCAATTAGCGTGATCAGTAACTTGCGACCGGGGAATTCAAAGCGAGTCACGCTCCAGGCCAGCATGATTCCGAACACTAAATTGATCGGTACTGTGAGTGCTGCCACCATCAGTGTTAAACCAATCGCATGCAGCGAATCCGGCTGAGTTAGGTGCCCAATATAACGCTCCCAACCTCCGACAAACGCCTGCTGAAAAATACTCACCAATGGTAATAGCAACAATAGCAAGCCCAAGAGCACGGCGAGGGTAATAAGGCTCCATTTGATCAGGGGCGCTTCACCGACTCTTAAGGGTTTAAATGAGTTCATATGCGCTCCTTATCGTCCATGAATGCGGCGCAGATAACGCGCCTGCCAGAGGTTTATCAGCAGTAATAGCAGTAACGAGGTCATCAGAACCACTGAGGCAATGGCGCTGGCACCTGCAAAATCAAATTCTTGCAGGCGGACAAAGATCATTAACGAAGTGATTTCACTGATATAAGGCATATTGCCAGCGATAAAGATCACTGCACCAAACTCACCCAGACTGCGGGTAAAAGACAGTGCCGTTCCAATCATTAATGCTGGCCAAAGAGAGGGCAAAATAACCCTCCAGAATACCGAACGATCCGAGGCGCCAAGCGTCATTCCCGCTTCTTCTTCCTCGTGGGATAACTCTTCGAGAACGGGTTGTACCGTACGAACCACAAAGGGAATACTGGTGAAAATCATCGCGACCACTATGCCTAGCGGGGTGTAGGCGACTTTTATGCCCCATTCAGCTAATAGACTACCGATTTGGCCGTTTTCCGCATAAAGGGTGGCTAAGGTGATACCGGCAACGGCGGTCGGCAAGGCAAAGGGCAAATCTACCAAGGCATCTAAAATGCGTTTGCCGGGAAATTCATAACGCACGAGTACCCATGCGAGTAATAATCCGAAAAGGCAGTTAAATAATGATGCCGCGAGCGCCGATAGTATGGTGACTCGGTAACTGGCAACCACTCTGGGATCGGCAATCACGCCCCAGTATTCGGACCAGCTCATTGAACTGGTCTGCATGATTAAGCCTGTGGTTGGCAATAATAGGATTAGGCTGACAAACAGCAGGGACACACCTAAGCTGATGGTAAAACCGGGAAGAACCCGCTTATGGCGTAAACGCCCGTTATTAAAAATCACAGAATAATCACCCGATCAGGTTAATTGCGTTAAACCAATACTATTTATACGGTTCGCTCGTTGTTGGCTCAAGCCATTTGTTGGATGCAATCTTTACGGCTAACACTGATTGATAAATGCCAATTAGCGATAAACCCGAGACTTTGCTCGGGTTCAATGTTGATATCTTACTACATTAAGGACGATATCAGCGCTTTAATAGCTCATCGAGTTTTGCACCGTTAGCAAACTGCGTTTTCATGGCATTATCCCAACCACCGATGATTTGCTCAACAGTCAGCAGGTCAACGGTAGGGAACTGCTTAGCAAACTCAGCTTTTACCTTTTCGTTGTGTACACGATAGCTGAATCCTGCCAGTAGACGTTGCGCTTCTTCGCTGTAGAGATAATTCAAATACTCAGTTGCGAGTTCCTGTGTACCGTTACGCTTAGCATTTTTCTCAACCACAGCGACGGGGAACTCTGCCAGAATCGAGGTTTTTGGTACAACCACTTGGTAATCGTCCGTACCATACTGCTGGCGGATATTGTTCACTTCCGATTCAAAGGTAATTAATACATCACCGATCCCACGTTCAACAAAGGAGGTGGTCGCACCGCGGCCGCCTGTATCAAATACTGCGACATTACCGAGGAATTTTTTCAGGAATTGATCCAGTTTAGCCTGATTATCCTTACCATAGTTTTTCTGAGCATAACCTAATGCGGCTAAATAAGTGTAGCGAGCATTACCAGAGGTTTTTGGGTTAGGAAAGACCAGTTTAACGTCATCTTTAGCTAAATCGCCCCAGTCGCTGATTTGCTTTGGGTTACCCTTACGCACCAAAAATGCAATGGTGGAATAGTAAGGTGAACTGGCGTTAGGGAGTAATTGTTGCCAATTTTCAGGGATCAATTTACCGCGGTCATGGAGGACCTGAACGTCTGTTACTTGGTTAAACGTCACCACATCTGCGGGTAATCCCTGCAGAATAGAGCGTGCCTGTGCAGATGATCCTGCATGGGATTGTTTAATTTCGACGGTTTTACCTGTTTTCTCTTCCCAATGTTTGGCAAAAACGGGGTTGTAGGCATTGAATAATTCCCGTGCGATATCATAAGAGGAATTAAGCAGGGTTTGATCTGCGGCAGTCACATTGAGTGAGGTTCCCAGAATGAGGGTTCCTAGCAGGGCCTTTATCAATTTTACGGACATTTTTAACTCCTTAATCTGGCAATTTTGTCAGCGTTATGGCACCTAGAGTAATAGAATTAATTGTTTATAAAAAGCCAGTTGAATAGAACTTTTTTGAATAACTATGAGCGATTTATTTTATGTTATAAGCAGTATTCACCGTGTTTGTCAGTGGTAACCGACTTAGAATAGGCTATCGCTTAGTTGTTTTTATCAAGTAAAGGATAATCCTAGTGTCTGACTTTCCGACAATTGAAGCCTGCATCGGGCAAACTCCGCTGGTTCGCTTGCAGCGGCTTAACTGTGGTACTTCCACTGTACTGTTAAAATTGGAAGGCAATAACCCCGCGGGTTCAGTAAAAGATCGTCCTGCACTCAATATGATTATTCAGGCCGAACTTCGCCAAGAAATAAGTCCTGGTGATACGCTTATTGAGGCAACGAGTGGTAATACTGGGATTGCGCTGGCGATGGCGGCGGCAATCAAAGGATACAAGATGATCCTGATTATGCCGAATAATTCGACTCAGGAGCGTAAGGATGCGATGCAAGCCTATGGCGCAGAGCTCATGCTAGTGGATAACATGGAGACTGCGCGGGATTTGGCGCTGCAGTTACAAAGCGAAGGCAAAGGTAAGGTGCTGGATCAATTTAATAACCAAGATAACGCTAATGCCCATTTCCTCACGACAGGCCCTGAGATCTGGCAACAGAGTCTAGGTAAAATTACCCACTTTGTGTCAAGTATGGGGACGACAGGTACCATAATGGGTGTGTCTAAATACCTTAAAAGTTGTAATCCCGACATCACTATCGTCGGCCTTCAGCCTGCCGATGGCAGTGCTATTCCAGGGATTCGGCGTTGGCCGCAGGCATATTTGCCTGGGATTTTTGATGCTTCTTGGGTTGATTTAGTTATGGATATTGAAGAGCAAGATGCAAAAGCCATGGCGAGAACCTTAGCGCGAGAGGAAGGGATTTGTGCAGGAGTAAGTTCGGGCGGTGCCGTGTTTGCTGCGCTGGAGATTGCTAAACAATATCCGGGTTCTGTGGTCGTGGCGATTGTCTGTGATAGAGGCGATCGTTACCTTTCGTCAGGGCTTTTTTCCTGAGTCCTAGATTTTTACTCTAAGCATATTGAGCGATATGAATGTTTGATTGATAAAAATGGGCGAGACACGCCCATTTTTACCCTTTTAAACGTGATCATTTTTTCGGTGGGAATTGCGCCAAAATTCGGTTGACGGCTTTGGCGGTATCTTGGGCTTTCTCGTTACCGCCTGCATCGAAATCATAGCTGTCGCTGCCACGCCAAATAAGAGCTTTGGTCTTAGGATCGACAATATCTATCTGAATGGTTTGAATTTTAGCGGTATCACTCCCCAGCGGCACGCCAACACTGGTGCCTATGCCAATCCCGCCCGAACTTCCGAATGTGCCTGTGCCTAATCCAATCGATAGCCCTGAATCTTTGGGCTTATCTTGGGTGAGTAAGGCGTAGGCGACGTTAAAGTCGGGCGACGCTGTATTTTCTACAAACCCTTTTTGAGTCAATTGGTTGTTAATTTCTACTTGAATACGCTGGGCGCTTAACGGGTCATCCGTCGGCTGTGGTGTTAACTGGGTAAAGCTGCGTAGCGCGGTGAAGTCGTAATTGAGATCATAATCGTTTTTCGGTTTACTGCTGCAAGCGCTTAATAAGGCAACAGTGACGAGCAGACTGGCAAAGTGACGGTATCCCATGATAGTGCTCCAAGTTGTACAAACTCTGTTCAATGTGCCTTGATTAAGGTTGTTTCTGCAAGTACTTTAGATAAGTGTGTTGTATTTGAATCGCTTTGAATGCAATCCAACGGTATCTTTTTTAGCGCGGGTCGTTTTGAGTATGGTTCATTTTTAGATAGGAATAGCGGCGGGTTATGGAACAGTTAGCCTTTTTTGATATCCCGAGTCCTTGTATCGGTGTGTGTGTTACCGATGCGCGCGGTTACTGTAATGGTTGCCTGCGAAGCCGTGACGAAAGATTCAATTGGTTAACGTTTTCAGATGCGCAAAAGTATGATGTCATTCGCCTGTGTACTCAACGTAAACGTCGTCGCCAGTTAGCGATGATGAAAGCACGGCAAGCACAAATAGAGCAAGAAAGGGCAGCGTTAAACCCACAGTTGAATTTTGAGCCTGAGCCCGAAGCCGATCTGGATTTTGGTGGCTTCGAGCTAGACTAATAGGTTGAATTGGCTTGTGGAACTCGCTTTTTGTATTCGCGAGTGGGATTCATGACTGACTTACAATAGTCTCATCTCGATTCCTATTACAGTTTGCGCTTCTTCGGCCAGATTAAATTAAATCGGGTATGTTGCTCATCGCTGGTGACGCTCACATTCCCCTGGTGTCGCTGCATAATCCGTTTGATGATCGCAAGGCCTAAACCATGCCCTTTATTGCCATTTTGCACTGATTGGCTGCGATAAAAAGGCTCGAACACTTTCGGTAAATCCACCGCAGGGATAGGTTCGCCGTCGTTACTCACACTTAAATTGACCCTGTGCTGGGTCTGCTTAACTTCAATAATGATTTCAGTGCGGGCAAAGCGTTGTGCATTGGTCAGTAAATTCTGTAGCGCCCGTTCGATTAATGCGGGTTCTCCGAATAAGGGCAGTTTTTCGACTTCGGCTTTGAGCGTTATAGGCGTTGGACTTAAGGTTTCTAGGCGCTTAATACTTTGATTGATGAGATTAATTAAATCGTACTCATCTAACTGGATACCTTCTCGCTGTGACTCTAAGCTGGCGTAGGTCAGCAGTTCCTGAAGTAAGTCTTCCATTTCTTTGATGTCGAGCTGCATTTCGTCGAGAAAATCTTGTCGCTTCTGTTCGTCCGAATCTGGCTGACAATACATAGGCATAAGTGCAAGAGCGAATTTGAGCCTCGCCAGTGGCGTGCGGATCTCATGGGATACCGCATTAGATAGGTGTTTCTGGTTCTCAATCAAGGCGCTGATATGTCGCGCCATTTCGTTAAACGTATTGGCTAAGGGCTTAACTTGGGAGCGATTTGACAGGGTAATCCGCGTGTCCCATTTGGCTTCGCCAAATTCTTTGGTGGCCTTACGCAGTATGCTCAAATCCCGTGAAAGCGGGCCGACCCAAATTAGCGCAACGAGGGCGAGCGATAAATAAAAGAACAGGGTGAACAGGCTGCGAAGGTTGGCTCTGGGATCTATGTCCAGCGGCCCTGCCATTAAGACTTGATCGTCTACTCGAATAAATTGCAGCAAGCTATCATCATTGGCCGTGGTGGTGAACACCTTGCTTGTGCTTAACGCTTGATTATCTGCCAGCGCGACTTGATCTGCATTGAGTAATTGCAGTGGCATCACAGGGTTCGCTGGGATCGCCTCCAGATACCGTTGGCGGGCATCGGGAGGTAATTCCGCTAATAATTGCGCCAATGCCACTAACGGCGCATCGAGGGCATTATTGTCATCAACATTCTTCTGCCACAGGCTGTCGAGTGTCCAGCCAATCCCAAGCACGCTGAGACTGAGTAGCAGATATAAACTGATAAAGAGACGTTTCACTGTATTTGTGCTTAGTTATTCCAAGCTTCAGGTGCAAAGAGATAACCTTGTCCCCAAACGGTTTTAATTCTGAAAGGTGTCTCAATATTATCGTTGAGTTTTTTACGTAATCTAGAGATACGCACGTCAATTTTTCGATCTTTACCATCGAAATCAATATTGAGTAACAACTGATAAATATACTGACGGCTGAGCACTTGGCCCGCTTGCGAGGCCAGTAACCACAGCAATTCGAATTCATGGCTGGTGAGATCAATTTCAGTTTCATTAAGACGAATCGCATGGGTATGCGGGTCGATACTCAATTTACCGAAGGTTAGACAGTGTGATTCTGCCTGTGGTGGCTGATTCTGACGGCGAAGTAAGTTGTTGATCCGCGCAACTAACAGAGCAGGATCGACGGGCTTGACCACGTAGTCATCGGCACCGAGTTCTAGTCCTTTGATTTGATCTTCACTTGAACCAAGTGCGCTCATCAATAGGATTGGACCTGCGAAATAATCGGGCAGTTTCTCACACAGAGTGAGACCATCCATGCCCGGTAGCATAATGTCTAACAGTATGATATCTGGCTTGTAATTGATTAATCGTGTTAGCACTGTATCGCCACGGCGTTCAACTTCAACATGCATACCATGGGATTTTAGGTAATCTACAATCAAGTTTGCTAGGCGAACGTCGTCTTCAACCAATAATACTCTGTGGTTCGATTGTGGGCTTGTCATTAAAATAAACTCCAAGGGTTGCGGTAACGTCTGCGAACCTGAGGTTGTGATGCAGAAGTGATTTTAAGTTTGGCACCAGCCAAAGTTTGGTTACTGTCTTTACTCACCATGACAAATTGAATATCCGTCATAGTGTGGATTTTCATGCTTAACGTATGGGTTGAAACTGAATCACTGCACCATTTGGGATAGGCGGCGTTGTCGGACAAGATACAGATCAGCTCATCTTTAGCGAGTTCCCACTGTAGTTCTATATAGACGTCACAGGCCTCAGTTTCTGAACTTGTGATGCAAATTTCGGGTGTGAGTTTGAGTGCCGAGTCGCGAGTTTTGGCTTGTGCTGAACTTTGGCCCATCAAGCCGAGGCTTAGACCTATAAAGCAAAGCAAGCTTAACTGAGGCAGTGTCACTAACGTTAGAACCTATAGGCTGCGCCGATAAAGTAGGTGCTGCTATAGTCTTGGTCTAACAAGGGACTGGCGGCAATCTCATCGGCAATTAGAGTGTAACGAACTGCCAACAGTAGATCCCAATTGTCAGTTAATATGTAACGGGCCGTCATTTCCGCACCTTTATCCCAACCTGATTTTGCTTGATATTGTTCGCTCCAATAGGCGTTTTCACTGGGTCTAACGCTGTAATAATAATCCACTACGGCTTGGCTCTTCCAATCAAATACTAGCGCAAACTCAAAAATGAAACGATCGTAATCCCAGCCATAGGTCCATTTTATTTGTGCTTCTGAACCTTGATGAACATTAAACATATCATGAGTGTACGCCAATCTAATAATACCGAGCCGCGTATAGATGAATGCTTCGGCACCGCCAAGTAAGGTGAAGTTCCGAGTCTCTAAGGAATTAAACTCAGGCTCGGGCTCAGTCGATAAATACATACTATTTATGGCTTTGGCTTCAACTTGAGTGCCACGATTCAAAAAGATATTTGATGGGTCCCATTGATAGAAGTAGGCTCTATCTAAGCTATAACTTGTTACTAAGTTAATTGTAAAGCTTTCTTGCTCGGCTAAGGTATAACCTAAATTACCATTGTCGAAGAACCAGTGTTCGCCGTAATAGGCCACTGTTGGAATAAAGAACAATGGAATATCGTCAAAATCCCTGAGTGGATTGCTTTTTTGTCCCCAGCCTATGGCGATGCCTAGATCCCAGTTGTTCATCTCAATACATTGATTTTCTGGTGCACAGGCTTCTTTCGCCATTCCGATTGCAGGCAAAATACTTAAACTTGTAATTAGGACAAAAAGAATACGATACATGATTTAACGATTAAGGGCTGAGGTTAACAATACAGGAAAACAGATTAGCATTTTATGCTCAATTCAACAGTGGTTTCATTCACGGAGATGCAAAATGATACAGCTATCAATTAAATAGTAAATTTGTAGATCGCACAATACCTTGATAGTCATGCTAAAAGCTTATCTTGGCAGCTTTCGTACGGTTAATTGTGGATGTTAAATTTTGTGTTTTATAAGTTTCGAGTGTAACTGAAATGATGTCAATTATGGTGTAAAAGCTGTGTTGCTTGGAAATAATAATGCCATTCGCAAGTGTGAATGGCACTGACTGAAGCCGAATAACCTACTTTGTGGTAATAACACAGAGATTAGAATGAAGATTAATTGACCTCAGTAACTGACTTGTAGCCCATTTCTGTCAATTGATCGTTTACACAATCAAGCACATATTGTTTTAGCTCAGCATTTTCGACTTGATCTTCAGAGGCCATCTGCTGGCACACTTCTTTCAGCTGAGCGAGATCGGCTGCTGGTGCAGGCGGTAAAGAGGAGTCGTCAGCAAAGGAAGTGAAACTTACTAATGCCAATAGAGTAAAAACAGCTGATAACTTATTCATTTTATTTCCTTTAGTTATGTATTGCCAACCACAGATTAAGAAGCATTCTCTTAACACCACTGTGCCAACATCAGCAATTTATCACTGCTATTCTGTTTTAGATATAAATAATTTTCACCTTTCTTGATTAAGGTTTTTTACCTTGTTTTCCCTTGATTCGCTTCAAGTAAATGGGCTGGATAAGTGTACTTTATTTGCTCTAGTTTGATTCATTCTCAGCATCTTTTGCTGCTTGAGTTAGGTTCACAACCCTCCCTCTGAACTTATGCGCGCTAAGTTGGCTCTTTTGAACTTGTGTTTGAAATTTATTGATGAAACTCTGCACATAAACTTATGTGCTTAACTTATACGCTTAATTGTGCGTACAGTAGAACTTGGATTTCTTTCAAAAGTGCTGCTTACATCACTTTAAGGACTTATTTGCGATAAAGTGCATTATTATCACTGTTTATGGTCGATTTTTAATGAAGGTTTAATCGCCGCTGTTAACTGAATTATGCGGTAGTTATAAGAAGTCATATAAAATGAGATATGACGCATGTTGTAGGCCGTTTTTTTCTAGAATATTGAATTAAAAAGAATTAATTTTTATGTGTTTTTTAGTTTAAATTTTATTTTACAGTTTATTATTTTAACTTTATGTTTTTATTGTTTATTTTTGTGTGTTCGTTTGTTTTTGATGATTACATTGCTAAGATTATAGCTATCCTCTAGAATGCGCCGCTCTCGCAGGTGCGCGTGTATAAGATTAATGGCAAATGCTATTGATTTTTATTGAATTATTGATTTTTCTCTAGGGGAACTCTGTGTCTACAAAACTGGCTAATCCAGCGCCATTAGGTTTAATGGGCTTTGGTATGACAACAATTTTGTTAAACATTCATAATGCGGGATATTTCCCTATTGATTCTATGATCTTAGCCATGGGGATTTTTTACGGCGGCATTGGTCAAGTGATTGTGGGGATTATGTGTTTCATGCGCGGCGATACTTTCGGTACGACGGCATTTACCTCATACGGTTTGTTTTGGTTAACGCTAGTGGGCCTCATTTTAATGCCTAATGCTGGCATTGCGGCGAGTCCAACGTATTTTATGGGCTGGTATTTAACGCTTTGGGGCATATTCACGGCATTTATGTTTGTGGGTTCTTTGCGTTATCCAAGAGCCAAACAGTTTGTGTTTGCTTCTTTAACTATCTTATTTTTTCTGCTGGCGGCGCGTGATTTTACGGGTAGCGCCTTGATTGGCACTATTGCGGGCTTTGAAGGGATACTTTGCGGTGCGAGTGCGATTTATTTTGCGATGGCACAGGTGCTTAATAATGAGTATGGCCGTACGATTTTACCGGTTGGTGAATTGAAAAAGTAACGATTCAGCAATGCAGAGTTGTAAAAAAGGCTGATGAAGATCAGCCTTTTTTATGGGTGTTAGCTGTACTAGATTTTAGTTTTAATATAGGCCACAGCTGCTTCATCTAAGCTACGGAGAGAAACATAACTCGTGCCTGCTTTGTGGGTAATCAAGAAGCCTTTTTCAGTTTCTTTAATCCGGTAAATCTCGGTCCATAAAATTTGGCTGGTCACAGACATAGATTGAGTATGAATCCCTTGCTCATCAATAGTGAGTGTGACCTCATTGCTGGCCGCTTTACTCATCATCTGACGCATCAACCACCATGCTTTGTGATACTTCACATTGAGCGCTTCGATAACACCTAACCCAACAAAAAAGTAAGCTAAATAAAGGCTAATATCGGTGAAAATAAGCGCGATACCTATCAGGGTTAATCCAATCGCTTTGTAGTAAGGTTTGAGCGTGGGATCTGGTACCACTGATTGCGTATAGCATTCATCGAAATGGGCTTTATCTAAAATATACGTTGTGGAGTATGAATAGGGCGTTGGCATCATGTCATCTAATTGAGGTGGCACTTAATGCGGGCTAGTGTAGCGATTACAGTGATGAAAGTAACTAACCTTGCTATTGCAAGCATGAATGAGCACTTTGGTGTTTTCAAATTCGACGTTCAAACCCGCTCGTTAATACAGGTCAAGATATGAGTTGGACAGAAATACGGCAACGGCTATATTAGTCTTGCCGTAAGCATTGTTCGATTTTCGTGATTTGACGCAAGGAGTGCAAAACATCATGGCCCTAGTCCCCAAAGATTTTGTCAATTACAAATCAACGCCGGTTTTCAACCATGACAACGTCCCTAAAATGTTGCTGCACATGCACAATACTAAGGCTGGCGTATATGGGCAAATCCAAGTGTTAACGGGCAGCTTAAAGTTTTATGGCTATACGGGTAGCAGGGGCGAGTTAGATAAAGAAATTATTATTCGCGCAGGTGAAACCGCCATTTCACATCCTGAATATTGGCATAAAGTGGAGCTACTGACCGAAGATACTCAGTTTAGACTCCACTTTTATGCCCATAAGGATTCGGCCATAGTGGCGCAGCAACAATCCGAGCGAAGCGAATAGTACCTGGCTCCTGCACCCTATTCACTACATGCGGTTCTTGGCTACTTCTTTATAATAACGATTTACGCTAATAGCGATTTCGTTCCGTTGGAATATCAGTTAAATACTCCACAAATTCCACTTCAAAGCCATGGGCATCGAAGAAGTAAATATTGCGTCGATAGGGATCTTCCATGCCATCTTTGGCAATAGGGAAACCTGCTTGGGTCAGTCTTGCTATCACAGCATCTAAGTTGTCGGTCACAAAGGCAAAATGCGCCAGTCCAATTTGATGACCAGCCAAATCGCGGTTTTCACCTTCACCATTGTCACTAAAAGCAATGTATTGATAATCATCGCCAAAATGAATCCAATTACGGGGTTTGCCGTACCAAGTGCCTTTATCACCACCGCGAACACGCCAATGGGGGAAAGCCGCTTGATAAAAGCGCAGTGCTGCGGGGATGTCGTCTACCACTAAATTGATATGCTCTAAATGAATCATAATGCGTTCCTTGTAATGATTTTAGTCTGTTGCTGGTGGTTAAAATCTCAAGCCGCTTACATACCGTAACAGTATTCCTGCTGTTTGGGGTACGCTTGATTGGCATGTTGTTCACGAATAGGGGCTAATGCTTGGGCGTATTGATGCAGCATATATAAGCTGTATTGCACTCTTTCCCTAAGCGCGATATCGCGGGCACTTTCAGGGATTGCATTGAGTACATGGCTGACATTGCGGATGATTAAGTGATCGGGTATGGGCACTAATTTATTGTTTTTAAGGGCATTCATCTTCACTTCAACAATAGGATAGGTACCGCTAATACCGTCCGATGTTGAGACTAATAAGGCGGGTTTATGGGCGGTTTCTTCGCGAGTACACATCAACAAAAAGTTCTTCAGTAATGGTGATGCCATGCCGCCCCATTCCGGGGTGATCAGCACTAGCGCATCGGCTTCATCGACTCTGTGCTCTATTTCGGGCCAGTGTTCACCTTTGTTGTCTTCTTCTCCGTCCCAAAAGGGCAGATTAAACAGGCATAGTTCTAAGTGATGTATCGTGTCGTAACCCATGGTGTGGGGAGATGAGAAACTGCTTTCCGCGATATAACGACCGACTTTAGCACTTTGTGAATTGGGTCTTTGGCTGGTGCTGATGATGAGTAATTTCATTAAGTAAACCTATTTGTTTATAAATTATTTGTAAGGTAATTGCTTTATTTAATATTGTAAAGGATAAAGTAAATAAAAAAGTTTATTTAATCTGTTAAAACTGCGGAGATTGGGAGATAATGCTTCGGCTGAAGTCGGGGAGACTCAATGAAAACTACTGATAAGATTATTCAATTACTCAAGTTGCATGGCCCGCTTACCGCTAAAACCTTAGCGGAGGAATTGGCGTTAACGACTATGGGGGTGCGTCAACATCTTCAGGCTTTGGAAGATATGGGTGATGTGGATATTGAGGATCGAGTTGAAGGTCGCGGTCGCCCAACACGTTACTGGGGATTGACTGAACAAAGCCGTACTCACTTTGCCGATCGCCATGAGGAATTGACGGTACAGCTAATTGACTCGGTAAAAATGATCTTTGGCGACCAAGGCTTGGATAAGCTTATCGGTCACAGGGAGCAAAGTGCGTTAGTCCAATATCGTGCGGCAATGGAAGGGGCTACTGATATTCCGACACGTCTGGCCATACTTGCGAAATTACGCTCGAACGAAGGTTATATGGCGACCATGGAACACATCGATGGCGTGTATTTTTTACTCGAAAATCATTGTCCTATCTGCGCCGCAGCGACTAAGTGTTTGAACTTTTGCCGCTCTGAGTTGCAACTTTTCCAGCAGTTATTCGCTGATATTGCCGTGGTGAGCCGCGAAGAGCATATCATCGAAGGTGCTCGCCGCTGTGCATATAAAATTGCGGCAATTAAAGTTGCGGCGATAGCCTAGTAGTGCACTTAAGTTGTTTGTTTGAGGCGTTTTATCTGTGGGATAAAACGTCACTGAAAGCTAACGCTATATATTAAGCATTAAACCTCGGAGCTTAGGGCTTATCAGGTTCGTGATAGGCCAATAAGGTTTCGAAACGAGGATGTCCTTTAAGTTGTGAGAAATCAGCTTCATCCAACGCTAGCTCTTTGAAGGATGCGCTGTTATGGATGGCGCGTTCCAAATCAGAAATTGCCCTATCTTCAACACCTAAACACGCAAAGGCGCAGGCTCTTTGATAAAAAGCATGGGCGTTCGTTGGGTCAACCTCTAAAACACGATTACATAGGCTTTGTGCCCAATTAAATTCGCGCATTTCCATTGCGGCATCGGCCTTGTAGGTCAGCGCTTCCAAGTCTCCAGGTCGAATCGTGAGGATTTCATCGTAGACTTCAATTTTTTGTTCGGGTGTCTGGGCACTTTGGGCGCGTAGCCACAGATTATGAATTTCATTAATCACTTCTATTTCACGATTATTATCCGTGATAGTACGACTCTTATGCTTGAGTTCTTGCTCGAGTAATTTGAACTTTTCTTCGTATTGTTCGGCAATACTCTGCAGCTGATTCGCGGCCAGTTTGGCGGTATGTGTCTTGATTTCCCGTAGGGATTGCCAGCCGATAAAGGCAACTAAAGAGGCGACGCCGGCGATCATATAAAAGAAGTAAGTGACAGTGACATTGGCGTAATTCATCGACTTGTCGGCAACGGCCAGTTCGCGATCTGTGATATCTATGGTGAGGCGCCGCTCAAGATCCTGTTGATCGTATCTGAGGGATTTGAGTTCATCGAAGACGTAGCGCTCTATCAGCGGTTTATCATGGATGGCGAAAGGTTGAGGCGCTTCAGGGGGATTTTCTGCATCGCTCGCTTGAGTGAAGAATGAGCTCGCGAGTATCACTAAAAACAAGGCTAAAAATAGCAGGTTCGAACGTATCATAACGGGACTTGCAGATAAGTTTTTGATGCGGTAACCACTCACAATAAGATGAATTGAACGCCTAGCTTAACAAATTTTGCCTAGTTTGATCTAATTTTGCTCTAAATAAGCATCTGTGATGCTTACTGTATTGGCTCGCTATGACCTGAACTCGCATCCTGCTAGAATGGCTATCCCATTCATATTTCGTCATTTGTGGTGTTATGCAGTCTAAGCGCGGCCGACTCGATCGTTATCTCTGTACCCAGTTACACACTCACCGTAAAGCGGTACGTGAACTGTTACTCTTGGGCCGAGTACGCGTTGATGGATTGATAGTGAAGGACATGAATAGGCAAGTGGATGAGTTTTCTCACATCCAACTCGATGGGCAAATATTACAGGCCAACACGCCAGTTTATTTGATGTTGCATAAGCCGATTGGCGTGGTGAGCGCGACTAAAGATACTCAGCATAAAACCGTGATTGATTTGCTCGATTGCGAAGCCCGTGATGAGTTACATATCGCGGGTAGACTAGATTTAAATTCTTCGGGTTTGTTATTACTGACCAATGACAGCCGCTGGTCTGATGCACTAATGTCACCGACGCATAAGGTCGATAAAGTGTATCGCGTCACCTTAGCTAATCCATTAACTGAAGAATATATCGCCGCATTTGCCGAAGGTATGTATTTCAGCTTTGAAGATATAATGACTCAGCCTGCTAAATTGGTGATCCTTGCTGATCATGTTGCTGAAGTGACTTTAAAGGAAGGTAAGTACCATCAAATTAAGCGGATGTTTGGTCGCTTTCGAAACCCAGTTGTTGGTCTACATAGATTATCAATAGGTGATATTGTGTTGGATGAAGCTCTGGCGTCGGGCAAAAGTCGTGTGCTGACTGCCGCAGAAGTGGCTTCTATCCGCTGTAAACCGGTAGCTTAGAGACATAGAGCACTTCAATTTATTAGCCATTATTCTGCGGATTCTAAATATAAAAATGGACTTGAGAGTCAAGTGTCCCAAGCCCGTGACATGGGATTAGAGATCGGCGTGGGGGCCGAATACTTCATAGTGCATGTTTTCAGTTGATACACCCAGAACGAGTAATTGTTGCTTGATGGCTGACATGAATCCAATAGGCCCGCAGAAATAGTAACGTGCATGGGGAAGCAGTTGATCTGCGACTTTGCTTAATTCCATTTGTCCTTCAAAATCATAATCTGTACCTACCACATCGGTTGAACTCGGCTTGCGATACCAAACATGGCTCTTCAGATTATGATGTTGCTGGCGCTTGGTGTGAATAGCCTGTTTGAAACCATGTACATCACCTTGCTCACAGGCATGTAGCCAAGTAATAGCACTTGGATGTTGCAACTTGATCAATTGATTCAACATGCTTTTCATCGGTGTTTGACCCACTCCTGCTGAAATGAGCACTACGGGGATGTCCGCCTCGACTTCTAAGATAAAATCTCCCGCCGGCGGCATAATTGCAATTTTGTCACCGATATGCATGGTATCGTGTAGCAGATTAGACACTTGACCACCTAATTCACGTTTCACACTGATGCGGTAACTGTTGCCATTCGGCGCATCGGATAGGGAATATTGGCGGATTTCTTCATATGCTAAATTGGGATGTTTTAGTTTCAAACTTAAGTACTGGCCGGGAATGAAATCTTTAACTGGCTTACCATCTTCGGGCGTCAATATGAAGGAGGTAATGACTGTGGACTCAGTCTTTTTCGCGCTAATGATAAACTGACGCTCACCCACCCAACCGCCATCTTGTTCTGCATGTTCCTGATAAATTTGAGCTTCTCGTTGAATAAATATATCTGCTAAAAATCCATAGGCCTGGGCCCAAGCTTCTAATACTTCTTCTGTTACTGCATCACCGCCTAACTCTTTAAGGGTGGCCAATAAGTGGCTGCCGACGATCGCATATTGCTCAGGCTTGATCAGAAAGCCTGTATGTTTTTGGGCAATGCGCTCGACAGTCGAACTTAGCACCGTTAAGTTTTCAATATTTTTAGCATAAGCCGCGACGGCGTTGAACAGGGCAACAGGCTGGCCACCAGAATGCTGGTGTGCCAAGTTAAATACATCTTTTAGTTCAGGATTATGTTTGAACATACGTTCATAAAAATGGGTCGTCAGCGCAGGGCCTGCGGATTCGAGTAAGGGGATAGTGCTCTTGATAACTTGGATTGTACGGCTGTCCAACATAGAAAATCCTTAACGTGCAAATATTATGAATGTTAAATAAGTTTAAAGATCTATTTGATTTAGATCAATAGTGATGATCGCAATTCGTGCTACCGATAAGCGTGATTGAGGTCATTTGAAGTGCTTTATCAAAGCGGTCACGAGATAGGGGGGGTAAATAAACGTATTATTTCAGTGCGTTACAGGTTATTTGAGGGAGATTGACTGCAACGGCAAAGCTTATTGCAGTCATGGTGTGGTTTTTTGACTTAGAGTTTAAATGCACTCACTTGATTGCGCATACTGTTGGCGAGTTTAGTTAAATTAACCACAGATTCACTTAATTCAGCCGCCGATGAGGTGGAATGTTCTGCAATATCGCTGATGGCAATAATACTGCGATTAATGCTTTCGGCAACGCTACTTTGTTCTTCGGCAGCGGTCGCAATATGAGTATTAAGTTCTGTGATGCTATCTACTGAGGAGACGATTTCTTTCAGTGCTTGGCCTGCTTGATTAGCTTTATCATTAGCATCATCTACTTGATTTATACCTATTTCCATAGCGTTAACTGCTTCTTTAACGCCTTGTTGTAGTGTGGCAATCATGGCCTCAATTTCTTGGGTAGACTTTTGGGTGCGCTGCGCAAGGGTCCGCACTTCATCCGCAACGACTGCAAAGCCGCGGCCTTGTTCCCCCGCACGGGCCGCTTCAATGGCGGCATTTAATGCCAATAGATTGGTTTGCTCGGCAATGCTTTTTATCACATCGAGTACGCGGCCGATATTTTGGCTCTCATTAGACAGAAATCCAATGACTTGTGCCGTTTTTTGAATTTGATCAGATAATTGCGACATACTGCTAATCGATTGCATCACAATATTATTGCCATTGGCTGCATAGGTATCGGCATCTTTGGCTGAATCTGCCGCCGCAGATGCACTTTGGGCGACTTCTGCGACCGTTGCCGTCATCTCATTCATGGCCGTTGCTGTTTGCTCCGTTTCGGCTTGCTGCTGTTGCATACGTTTATTGGTTGCCTGCGTGAAGCTACTTAACTCATTTGCTGAACTATTAACGGTATTTGCCGCTTCGGCAATCGAATGAAGAATGCCCCGCAAGTGTTTAATAACTTGGGTGAGGCTAGTGGATATTTGTCCTAGCTCATCGTGATTAAAAGTAGTGAATTTGACGGTAAGATCTGAGTCTTGATGGATTAGCTTAAGTTTACTGAGAATGTCATTAATAGGATTCATCACGCAGCGATTGACCCAGAGCCCAATCACAATACTGATAATCATGGCGGCACAGGCTAATGCTACAAAAATAGTGATTGAAGATTGGTAAATGGCATTCACACGATCTTTTTCTTCGCCTGCCACGCGAATTTGCAGTGCAATCAGTTCAGATATTTGGTTACTGATGGGGTCTATTACTTGGTAAAGCGGCAGGATATTGGCCGATAATTGGCTTGATACATCATCATTTAATCCTCTTAAGCGTGAGACCAGAGTGTCAATCTGTTGATTCGCGGGTGAGAACAGCACTTCGGCTTGTTTTACGAGTCGGGATTCTTCTGAGGTAAGTTCAGTGGCTAGGTATTTTTGCCAATGCTGGGTAATGGTAGATTTAGCACTGTCTAGTGCTTCAGCTGCTTGGGAGGCGGTGAAACCACCCGCGTTCGCCTTATTGACCGCATCGATAACATCGACCGCGTATTTATCAGCAATCACTTTTAAATCGTCTAGTGGCACAACTCTATCGCCATAGATACGTTCAACACCCGATTCAATTTTACCCATCATATTAATGGCGAGAAAGCCAATCGTCATTAGCATTACAAGGGGAACCAGAATGCCGATAAACATTTTTTGTTTTATTTGTAGACCGTTCATATGGATAGCCTCAGTGAACTAAAGAGTCCTTTAGGCAGAACTCTATCTATCCCTATGATGAGTCTGTAACAATAGGTATAGCAAATCTGAGGAAAGAGGGGAGAGTTACAGAAAATTTATTTTGCTTCAGATACAAAAAAACCTCGCTTTGCGAGGTTTAAATGTTGGTACAGATGAGAGGACTTGAACCTCCACGCCCTTGCGAGCACCAGCACCTGAAGCTGGCGTGTCTACCAATTCCACCACATCTGCATGGCTATTCGATATTTAATCGAATTGACAATTTTAACACTGTGAATCTTAACTTTTGAACTGCAATTTGGTACAGGTGAGAGGACTTGAACCTCCACGCCCTTGCGAGCACCAGCACCTGAAGCTGGCGTGTCTACCAATTCCACCACACCTGCACTGTACCTATCGCAGTTCTCTAACATAAGTCGCTATCGCAACCCATTTAAAGATGGTGCCCGAACCCGGAATCGAACCAGGGACACGAGGATTTTCAATCCTCTGCTCTACCGACTGAGCTATTCGGGCGACGGGCGCAATTTAAAGGCTTTTCGGGTTTTGAGTCAATAGATTTTTACTAAATAACGGAAAAAGTGACTCAGTTGGATAAGATTTACACGAAAGTGTCATTTGTGTTGGTATTGAGGATATAAAAATAGCCAAACCACTATCCACATTGAGAACTTAGCGTTATCTATTTATGGCTTATCTAAGGTCACCAAGCAAAAAAATGCCCCTATTAAAGGGGCATTCTCGGTTAGTTTGATAAGATTTCATTGTTTGGGAAGTTAGCTTGCATTACCATGAGCACGTTTTGCTTCAGCTTGCTCTGACCTAATTCGCCATAAGCTTCTATCATTATCTCTAATGCCCGTTCATTTGAAGGGGTGCCAGGGTATGTTTCCATTACAGATTGTGCTCGGATTGCTGCGGCGCTCCATGCATTCATCTTGAGATAATACTCGGCAACTTGAATTGAATATTTTGCTAAGCGATTCTTCAACGCTAACATGCGTTTTTGCGCATCGGCGGCATATTTGCTGTTAGGGTAGGTTTTGATAAGACGATCAAAATCTTTGAAAGCATCTTGAGCATTTTTAGGGTCACGATCGGTTCGGTCGATATTAAGCATGTCGTGGAACATGTAATTGTCGGCTTGCATGTTCACTAAACCGCGCATATAGAACACATAGTCTACATCTGGATGAGTTGGATTAAGACGGATAAATCTGTCTATGTTCGCAATACCAGAAGCGACATCGTCCATTTTATAGTAAGCATATATCAGGTCTAACTGGACTTGAGTTTTGTGAGGTCCGAAGGGGAAGCGTGAGTCTAACGCTTCCAAAGAACGGACAGCTTTAGAGTAATTGCCAAGCTCCATAGAGGTTCTTGCCTGAGTATAAAGTACATCAGGTGACGTTTTGGCGGCAATATCGTTATCATCAGGGCTGCTGCTACAGGCTGATAACGCTAGTGAAAATAGGACTAAGGTAACGCCTTTGGAAAATTTATACATACTTGAATTCAATTCTTTTTAAGTTGTAGTTAAGAATTTTTCCATTTCACTATAAAATAGAAAACATCCGATTGTAACAGATAGCACACATTTTTTGACCCCTAAATGGGGATACGGTTCCTATGACACAAGAGATTAATCTAAAAAGCGAGATTTCGGCAACACAAACTGGACTGAGATTAGATCAGGCCCTAGCAGAGTTGTTCCCAGATTACTCGCGCACGCGCATCAAGGAATGGATCCTATCTGATGCAGTTTATGTTGACGGCGTTGTCGTTAATAAGCCCCGAGAGAAAGTTTATGAGCTGCAACAGATACTCATAGATGCCACTCTTGAAGAAGAAGTTCACGCAGCGGCACAGGCCATTGATCTGGATATCGTCTATGAAGATGACGACATTATTGTGATCAACAAGCAAGCGGGACTCGTGGTTCACCCTGGTGCTGGCAATGCCGATGGCACTTTGATGAATGCACTGTTGCACCATTGTCCCGATATTGAGCATGTACCACGTGCTGGTATTGTGCACCGTCTGGACAAGGATACTACAGGTTTAATGGTTGTAGCCAAAACCGTTGAAGCGCAAACCCATTTAGTTGCCGCCTTGCAGGCCCGTGAAATCACTCGTGAATACGAAGCGATTGTGATGGGGACTATGACAGGTGGCGGTACTGTTGATGAGCCGATTGGTCGTCATCCAACGAAACGTACTCATATGGCGGTGCATCACTCAGGTAAACCTGCTGTGACGCATTATCGTGTGGCGGAAAAATTCCGTAACCACACTCGTCTAAGATTGCGCCTTGAATCGGGTCGTACTCACCAAATTCGTGTGCACATGGAATACATAGGCCACGTATTAGTGGGCGATCCTGTGTATGGTGGTCGTCCAAAACCGCCGAAATGGGCCAGCCCAGAGTTTTTTGATATTCTGAAAAACTTCAAGCGCCAAGCGCTGCACGCTGTGCGTCTTGAATTAGCGCACCCTGTGAGTTGTGAAATCATGAGCTGGCACGCGCCAATTCCTGAAGACATGGTGATTTTGACTAAAGCACTGCGTCAAGACACGGTCGAGCATCCGATCGAGTATTTGTAAGTGTTTAATCACGATTGGCCTGTTCCTGCTAATGTCGGTATCGCTATGACAAATCGTCATGGCGGTGTGAGCGTGCATCCCTATGATAGTTTGAATCTTGGACTGCACGTCGGTGATGCGCCTGAGTTGGTGATGGCTAATCGTGAATTACTCTGCAAACAATTAGCGTTAACCGCTGAGCCTGTCTGGCTCGAGCAAGTGCATGGTACTCATGTGCTTAATTTAGATGCGCTGAGCTTAGCTCCTGCTGTGGATACACCGATTGCCGATGCCTGTTACAGCCGAACCGCGAGCCTAGTTTGCGCTATAATTACTGCCGATTGTTTACCTGTGTTGTTGTGTAATCAAGCGGGAACCGAAGTGGCTGCAGCCCATGCCGGTTGGCGTGGTTTATGTGATGGCGTGATTGAGGCCACCGCGGCGCAGTTTAGTTCACCTATGGATGAGTTGATTGCCTACCTCGGCCCGGCTATTGGTCCACAAAAATTTGAAGTCGGTGTTGAAGTACAGCAAGCCTTTTGTACTTTACATCCGCAGTCTGCAGTGTGTTTTATTCCAAGTGGTAACAAGTATCTTGCCGATATTATTGGCTTGGCTAAATTACGCTTGAGTTTACTCGGTATAAACCATATTTATAGCGCAGATATCTGCACAGTCAGCGACACGGATTACTTCTCTTATCGTCGCGATAAGGTGACGGGACGCATGGCTTCATTGATCTGGCTTAAGTCTTAAGCTAATTCCCCTACAGTTTGTATTTATTTGCGCGTTATTCGCTTGAATTTGGCTAAATAGCCCCCATCTTTTAACTAACGAAATGTAATACCAATCCTATTTAGATCTCTCCATTAGCGGTACTGATTTTAAAGCCACTAAATTGGCAAGATGTCCTGTGGATTGGCATATCTCTACTATATGAGTGTTAGGAGGCTGTATGCGACTCGATCGTATGACCAATAAATTTCAGCTTGCCATCTCTGATGCCCAGTCACTCGCACTTGGGCGTGATCATCAGTTTATTGAACCGCTGCATTTGATGATGGCATTGTTGAACCAAGATTCAGGTTCAATCCATCCCTTATTGACCCAAGCTGGCATTCGAGTGAGTGCGCTGCGATCGCTCTTGAGTCAAGAGCTGGAACGCTTACCTCAAGTCGAAGGTACGGGCGGCGATGTACAATTATCCCAAGGTTTAATCCGTTTATTAAATCTGTGCGATAAATTGGCGCAAAAGCGTAAAGACAAATATATCTCTAGTGAATTATTTGTATTAGCTGCGTTAGAAGGTGTCGATGCTCTTGCGCAAGCGTTGAAAAAAGCCGGCGCGACCAAAGAGTTGATGGAGCAAACCATTGAACAAATGCGTGGCGGCCAAAAAGTGGATGATCCGAACGCTGAAGATCAACGCCAAGCGTTGAAGAAGTTTACTATCGATCTCACCGAGCGAGCTGAACAAGGCAAGTTAGATCCTGTGATCGGCCGTGACGATGAAATTCGCCGCACGATCCAAGTATTACAACGTCGCAGTAAAAACAACCCCGTCCTTATCGGTGAACCGGGTGTGGGTAAAACGGCGATTGTTGAAGGACTTGCCCAGCGTATCGTTAATGGTGAAGTCCCCGAGGGCATTAAAAATAAGCGTGTCTTATCCCTCGATATGGGCTCATTGATTGCGGGCGCTAAATATCGCGGTGAGTTCGAAGAACGTTTAAAAGCGGTATTGAATGAGTTAGCGCAGGAAGAAGGTCAAGTGATCCTCTTCATCGACGAACTGCATACTATGGTCGGCGCCGGTAAAGGTGAAGGCGCAATGGATGCGGGTAACATGCTCAAACCTGCGTTAGCGCGTGGTGACTTGCACTGTGTGGGCGCGACCACACTTGATGAGTATCGTCAGTATATTGAAAAAGATGCGGCGCTTGAACGTCGTTTCCAAAAAGTGCTGGTGGATGAACCAAGCGTTGAAGATACCATCGCCATTTTGCGTGGACTGAAAGAACGTTACGAGCTGCATCACCATGTGGAAATTACCGATCCGGCGATAGTGGCGGCAGCGACCATGTCGCACCGTTATGTGTCGGATCGTAAGTTGCCCGATAAAGCGATCGATTTGATCGACGAAGCGGCATCAAGCATCCGTATGCAGATGGATTCAAAACCTGAGTCACTCGACAGGCTTGAACGTCGTGCTATCCAGCTCAAACTGGAGGAGCAGGCGTTAGCCAAAGAAAATGATGAGGCGAGTCGTCGCAGGCTTGATCATTTGCAAGAGGAATTACGTGACGTTGAAGCGAAAGCTTCAGAGTTGAACGAAATCTGGCGTACTGAAAAAGCCGCATTAGCGGGCACTCAGCACATAAAAGCCGATCTCGAACAGGCTCGAATGGACTTAGAAGTGGCGCGTCGTGCGGGTGATTTAACTCGGATGTCTGAGCTGCAATACGGTCGTATTCCTGAGCTTGAAAAACAGCTCGATTTGGCATCGCAAGCCGAAATGCAGGACATGACGTTATTGCGTAACAAGGTTACTGAGTTCGAAATCGCCGAAGTATTGTCGAAAGCGACGGGAATACCCGTATCGAAAATGCTTGAAGGCGAGCGCGAAAAATTACTGCAAATGGAAGTGGCGCTGCATGAACGAGTGATCGGCCAAAACGAAGCCGTCGATGCGGTTGCGAATGCGATTCGTCGTAGCCGCGCGGGTCTGGCGGATCCAAATCGCCCGATTGGCTCGTTCCTGTTCTTAGGCCCAACGGGTGTAGGTAAAACTGAGCTGTGTAAATCACTGGCGAGGTTCTTATTTGATACCGAATCGGCTTTAGTGCGCATTGATATGTCTGAGTTTATGGAGAAACACTCAGTATCGCGTTTAGTGGGGGCGCCTCCTGGATACGTAGGTTATGAAGAGGGCGGTTACTTAACGGAAGCCGTTCGTCGCAAACCTTATTCAGTGATATTGCTCGACGAAGTCGAGAAAGCGCATCCCGATGTGTTTAACATCTTACTGCAAGTGCTTGATGATGGACGCTTAACCGATGGTCAAGGTCGTACTGTAGATTTTAGAAATACAGTGATTATCATGACCTCGAACTTAGGCTCCGACATTATCCAAGAAGGATTTGGTCAAGTGACCTATGCAGAGATGAAAGCGGCGGTAATGAATGTGGTCACTCACAGTTTCAGACCCGAGTTTTTAAACCGTATCGATGAATCTGTGGTGTTCCATCCATTGGATGCTGCCAATATCAAGCGTATTGCTTCGATACAGATTGCTTCCTTACGCCAACGTTTGGCTGAAAAGGACTATACATTGGAGATCACCGACGACGCATTATCACTGATTGCGGAAATTGGTTTCGATCCTGTGTATGGTGCAAGACCGTTGAAACGGGCATTGCAGCAAGAAGTCGAAAACCCGCTGGCGCAGAAATTACTGCGTGGTGACTTGTTACCGGGTAAACCGATCAAGGTCAGTTGTGCGGGTGGCGAGTTAGTGTTCGAGCAATAACCTGTGACCAGTAGCTAGTCATTTAGTGTGTTGTTTGAATGCGATACGTTAATCGCAAGCTTGAAGTTGGATATGTTGAAATAGGCGAACTGAAATAAGCGTTCTTGAATGAACGAGCTTGAAATAAACTATCTTGCAATAAGAGATAGCGCTGTTTTAGTCAGTATCGCTCCCGCTTCAAGCACTAAAACGAAAGGAGCCGAGTTTTTAACTCGGCTCCTTTTTTATTGCATCAGCGTTAATCGTTGTTCATTAATGTAGTGGCATAGTAAATTTGGCTACTTCTTATCACAGAAGAGTTTGATTCTTTCCTGCTGCTGGGCAATCGAGGCTTGGCGATCTTCTTCAGTCATAGCGACAGATTCACCCGAATCGGAAGTTTGGCGGATAAGCTTAGTGTGCGTTGTGAGTATTTCTAAATTGTGTTTTGCACTCTCACAAATGGAGTTAGCCTGTTTGGCGTCTTTTTCTTTAATCAGCGCCGCTGACTTTTCTAATTCATTGGCTTTAGAAGTTGGCTCAACTTTCTTTACCGGTGCGATAAAACCCACTTTCGCCTGCTCTAAATCTTCACTGTAGAGCTTTTCTGCTTTGATGTTTTCTTGTTGCGGGGCTTGTTGGCTGTAATGCGTCACCCCATTTTCGTCGACCCAAGTATAGATAACGCCCGCAGAAACGGGGCTAATGAAAAGGCCGAGCCAGAGCCATCGATACAGTATTATTCTGAACATGTTCACTTTTAACATCGAAATTATCCCTAACTGGTCTCTCATCGACATGATAATAAAATATGTTATCTTGAAAGCTAACTTCTCTTCACTGAACTAGCGTAATAAGTGTATGCAAAATTCTTCAAATCAAACAGTAAAGAATAAAGGTATCTATTTACTGCCTAATCTTTTTACGACAGCAGGATTGTTTTCTGGCTTTTATGCTGTGATTGCTTCCATGAATGCTAACTTTGAAGCTGCTGCAATAGCCATTTTTATAGCCATGATCTGTGATGGTCTCGATGGTCGAGTGGCAAGACTGACTAATACCCAAAGTGATTTTGGTGCCGAATACGACAGTATGGCGGATATGGTGTCCTTCGGAATGGCGCCAGCACTACTCGCCTACAATTGGGCATTAGCCGACTTAGGTAAAATTGGTTGGTTGGCGGCATTTATTTATTGTGCAGGTGCGGCACTCAGGCTCGCTCGATTTAATACGCAAGTTGGCGTTGCCGATAAGCGTTATTTTCAAGGTCTCGCTAGTCCGGCCGCTGCAGCTGTTATTGCTGGCAGCATTTGGCTTGGTAATCAATACAGTCTCGATGGAAAAAATATCAGTTGGATTGCAGCCCTTGTGACTGCGGCAACTGGTTTATTGATGGTCAGTAATTTTCGCTATCACTCTTTTAAAGAAATTGACTGGCGTGGCAAGGTTAACTTTATCGTGATCTTACTGGTCGTCGGTGTATTTGTGGTGGTGTCAGTTCAACCTGCATTGATCTTATGTGTCGGCTTCTACTTATATGCGATTTCAGGCCCGATCATTACTATCAGAACGGTAAGGAAACTCAAAGTCGCGCATATTGTCGGTGATGATACGGTGACGAATGTCGAGATCAATCACTCAACCCAAGCTGCAGCACAAACACAAAGCGCTACAAGTATCGAAAAAGAGAAACAAGAAGAGTATAAATCTTAGGGCTCGTGCTTTTGATCAGTGCTTATCATTAGCTAGGTGCAAACAAGAGTAAGACATCACACTGGGCATAACGCTTTTAGAGGTTTGCTGATAGATATTACGAAAAATAGCTATCAACTTCTGTTTATGCCCATTCAATCTATTAAAACTCCAGCAATAGGCTATTCCTTCTGCCAAACTTATCAACCCAAACAGCGATATTGCTCAGTATTGCAGTATATTTCTGCAGTTTGGTGGTTATTTATTCGCTTGGCGCAGATTGTTAAAAAAGCCCTTGCACAAAAAGTTTCACTGCCTATAATGCGCATCCACTGACACGGCAGACAGCGTTAAGCAGCCTGGTGTGACAGTTCATTGATGAGTTTACTGATTGATGAGTGTTGAGAAAGTTTGTAAAAACTCCTTGACGCGAAACGGGAAATGCGTAGAATGCGCAGCCCTAGCCAACTGGAAACGTTCGACGCTCAGTGTGGTACTCACCTTATCTTATGAGGTTGAGTTGCTCTTTAACAAGATAAAACAAGAAATCTGTGTGGACACTCACAGGTGTTGAGTTAATCGAAACTGCTTAGCCTTCGGGTTGGCAGTCAAAAATTTAAATCAATGTTTTCAAGTCATTCTCCTTAATGGGAAGCATGATTGAGTGTTCATAGTAATATGTACATACAGTAATGTATGAATTGAAACGCGATGCTTATTAGTGAGCAAAGCGAATCAAAACAGTAGAATTCATTGAGCCGCTGAAGTCGCAAGACGGAAGCAACAAAACTTTAATTGAAGAGTTTGATCATGGCTCAGATTGAACGCTGGCGGCAGGCCTAACACATGCAAGTCGAGCGGCAGCGGGAAGATAGCTTGCTATCTTTGCCGGCGAGCGGCGGACGGGTGAGTAATGCCTAGGGATCTGCCCAGTCGAGGGGGATAACAGTTGGAAACGACTGCTAATACCGCATACGCCCTACGGGGGAAAGGA
>NZ_JAKKSH010000036.1:0-46098 GCF_025653395.1 Shewanella sp. SW24 | reverse complement strand
GACACCTGTTTCTTTATCGTGGCTAACATCGTATCCCGCTTTACCTAAGTCAGTCGCGAGTTGCGCTGAATCACCTTTGTATGTCGCTAAATTGTAACTATCTTTTGTTGTGCCATCTTTAGCAACAACAGAGAAAGTACCGACATCCGAGGCGCTTAAGCTAGACAGGGTTGTCGTAACTGAGGCTTCAGCCTTAACGCCTGCACCTGCTTTATTAATGTTATCAGCGACTTTGGCAGCATTGTCACCGCTGGTAATTGCCACAGCCTTACCATTAACAGCAAAAGCTGTATCATCGGCTGTACCTTGCGATAAAGCGCCCGCGGTTTCTACACCAAATTTAGTGCCTTTTCCTGAAACGCTGTGATTACCAATCTTATTCGCCGCAGTGCTAGACAACGATACTGAAATCGTTTCATTAGCATTGGAGCCCACTTGGAATTTTTGCGTACCATACGTACCATCAAGTAATTTCTGACCACCAAAAGAAGTGGTATCTGAAATACGAGTTAATTCAGTTTGCAATGCAGAAAGTTCTTTTTGCATTGATTCTCGATCACTCGTTGAATTCGAGCCATTAGCCGATTGCAGTGACAAATCTCGCATACGTTGCAAAATGTTAGTCGATTCTTGCATTGCACCTTCGGCAGTTTGCGCAATAGAAATACCATCGTTAGCGTTGCGCATTGCAACATCGAGCCCATTAATCTGACTCGTCATACGGTTTGAAATCTGTAGACCTGCGGCATCATCCTTAGCGCTGTTAATCCGTAATCCTGACGATAAGCGTTCCATAGACGTTTGCAGATTACCATTGGCTCCGCCAAGATTTTTTTGCGCCTTCATTGATGTGACGTTCGTGTTTACTGAAATAGCCATGTTACATTCCTCTTCTAAGTTGGGTGCCAAGACGTGGAAGCCTGGCTAAATCTTGTTGCCATCAATTGCTGCAACTTTACTTAACGTGCTTAACTCTATTTGCTTAATTTAATTACTTAACCTTTAGACCTTGATGCCTTCATCATTGAAAACCGTCTTGTTTTAGCGCTTTCGGTTCAGAAGGCATTCGATCTAGATGTAATCAAACAGCGATACGGAACCCACTTTACTAAACACACTGGATACGGCATTGAGGGCGAGTTGTTGCTTCTCAAATTCAGTTATCGCAGTGGCATAATCAAGATCTTCCAATTTGGATAATGCCGAGGTGTTAATCAATTTCTCATCAGTGTGCTTATCAGTATATTTTTCCAGTATCTTTAAACTGTTACCTGCTAAGCCTTGCTGCTGACTCATTTGTTTGACACCACCCCCAACGTTATTCAATAACTGTGCCAACTCAGACTGCCCGGATGGCGTCTGCACTTGGTCAGCATTTTCAAAAAGAGCAATCGCCTTATTTAAGGTATTGAAAATGCTAACCTCTGGTTCTTGGTGAAGGGTAAAGCTGTCACCTATCTTCGGCTCGCCGGCAATTTTTAGTTCAACACCGTCAAAAGTGATTGGCACTGCGGGATCGAACGCCGCTGCGGGGGAGATGATATTGGCGGGAATCGCGTTGTCGGTGACTTCGACATTAATGCCACCAGCACCATCATCTAGAAATGAAACAGTGTAATCAGAGAGAGAAGGTGTCGCGTTAGCTAGCTTAGCGCTAGATACACTAAAATCACCTTGTTGGGACGGCAAATAATTGACGCTATAATCGCCCATTGCATTGGGTGACTTCATAAAAGCGGTATCTCCAGCCACATTAGTATTAAGCTGAATACCTGTAGCAATCATGCTATTACGAACGCCTGAGTCGCCTGAGTAAATAATTTGACCATTGTTATCGAATTCGAACGGTTGCGTGTCCGTTTTATTACCTGCAAAGAGATAATTTCCCGATTCATCTTTGGTATTCGCAATCGTCAGTAATTGATCCAGACTTTTACGCAGATCATCGGCAATTGTTTGCCGCTCTGCCGCTGTCATACTGCCATTAGAACCCCGTAACATCATGTCCTTCATACTCGACACTAGTTTATCTGCTTGGCCAAGTTGACTTTCGGTCTGTTGTAAGTGATTCGTTGCATAATCAATGTTCTTAATAAACTGATCGACGAGTGCATTTTTCTGATTCAGATTATCGATACCCTGTGACGCCACAGGATCATCACCAGCAGTATTGACTTTCTTACCACTGCTCAATTGGTCAAGAATTTTGCTGGTCGCCGTTTGCTTTTGCAGCACACTGGTAATGCTTTGATTAAAAATCTGCGCGGATGATAATCGCATAGTTAAATCTCCTAACGCACTGAGGATAATAAGGTGTCAAAAATCTGCTGTGCGGTCGTCATGATCCGCGCAGAGGCTTGATAAGCTTGTTGAAAACGCATTAAATTTGCGGCTTCTTCATCTAAGTTCACGCCCGACTCACTCTCTACTCGCGCATAAGCTTGCTGATATACAGCCTCAGCCGAACCTGTACGCACTTCGGCCGCTTTCGTTTTACTGCCAATGTCGAGCTTAGTATTCTCGAACACATCCGCTAAGGTCGACTTGCCACTATTCATCACCTTACTTTCGCTCAATTTAGCCATAGCGACAGCATTGGAGTTATCGCCTTCCGCGAAGGATAAATCGAAGGTAAATCTGTCATTACCCGCTGCAGCTGTACTATCTACTTCGAAGGTAAAACCAAAGGCGCTGATACTCGGTGGGGTATAAGTTGTAGCAGCACCAAGTGATGTTCCTGCGGCATCAAATGCTTCATAGGTGGGTGGCACGACTGTGGTGTCGAGCTTTATTGTCAATTCACTGCCCGTCACAGGGAAATTTGCGGCATTGCGATTACCAATTTGAGTCAACTTAAGTTGGGTATTGCCCGAGTTAGCGGCATCTGCAGTAATCTTTGGGGATGCGGCGGCAATGCCTTTAGGGTCTTTCATAACAACTTCAATGCCATTTGAGGCGCCCGCGGTCGGGCGAATGGCAAAACGATCCCCCGACGCCATCGCGCCTGCTTTTATGTCAATTGAAAATCCAAAAGTCGAGCCTGATAAAGTCAGCGGTGTTATCACCCCCGTTTCCGTATCTCTCAACTCATAAGAAGCTGGCGCAGTACTGACACATGACAGCTCGTAGGCACCGCCAGTTAATAAATTGGTGTCATCGATTGTGACGCCTAACGTTGCATTGCCCGTATTACCAGAAAAACCTGCTACACGACCCAAGGACATCATAGGATCGTTGGTATCTTTGAAGATATTGGCGCCGACTTGACCATTGAGGTCAATGCCTTGCGCTTGCATTTTGTTAAAGTTATCAGCCACGCCCAAAGCTAATTGGTCAAGCTCATGACCCGCGGGGATTAACGTCTGGTCACGAAAGTCAAACATAGCTCCTAGCTGACCGCCAAGTTTACTTGGGTCAACTGTGACGCTTTGCGAACCAATACTTGAATTAAGCTGTAACTCTTTGGGAAATGGGTTACCCGCTTGAGTGCCCATACTCATGGCAATCTCACCGGAAACTAGCATCACAGAGCCACCGAGCATAATACTCTTAGCGCCATTTTCTTGCGGGATAACATTCACTTGGGCGTACTGACTTAACTCTTGAACGAGTGCATCTTGCTTATCGAGTAACTGCGCATCTTGATTCGGTGACTTCATCAGCTCTAGGTTTAAGTTGGCAAGTTCTGTACTGATCTCATTAATACGCTTGGTCATGCCGGTTATCTGGTCATTGGTTTGATCGAGCTGACCATTCAAATAAGACTGCATCTGATTCAGGCTACTGGCGACTTGCTGCGCATTCGTTAAGGTCGAGCTGCGGATGCCCAGGTCTGTGGGTAAGTCCGCCACGCTATTCATACCTGAAAACAGGTCATTTAAGCTTTGTGGCACAACGTTGCCTATCTTAGAAAATAGCTGATCGAGTTCACTCAATTTACCGTAGCTGGCTTCGGCGGCACTGAGCGTTGTTTGGCCAATGCGCAACTCTCTTGCGGCATAGTCATTGTAGATTCGCTTAACGTCATTAACGTAAGTTCCTGTGCCATAAAAGCTACTACCAAAACGCTGTGATTCTAGAGTCGACTGAGTTGCCACTTGTCTGTGGTAACCCGCGGTATTGGCGTTAGCAATGTTATTACTGGTGACACCCAGTTGCGACTGGGAGGCAAGCACCCCAGTTCGCGCAATATTCAGCAGATCAACGGCCATTAGTTGACACTCCTATGAACAAACAGGGTTGTAAGGTTCATCATTTGTCTTCTCCTGGCAGAATTGATTTCAGCTCTTCACTGATGGACTGCATCACTTTAATGACTTTTTCAGCATATCTTGGATCTGTGGCATAACCCGCATCCTGCAAAGCTCGAATAAACTGAGTTGGCGAAGCCGCCACTTTCTTCGCATCTTGATAACGATCGCCTTCGGCAATGAAGGACACAAAATCGTTGAAGCTATGTTCAAAGTCACTGTAAACACGGAAGTCGGCTTTTTGCTGCACAGCCACACCGTGTTCGAATTCTAAGGTGCTGACGTTCGCTTTATCGCCTTGCCAACGACGATCAGCTTTAATATTGAATAGGTTATGACTTGGCGCGCCGTTATTACCGCGAACAATTTTTTGTCCCCAGCCGGTTTCAAGTGCCGATTGCGCCAACAATACTTCTGGTTGGGTACCTAATGCTTTTGCCGCTTTTTCAGCGTGTGGGTATAAGGTCGCCAAAAACTCTTCGCGACTACCGAAGCGGACTATCTTCTGGGTTTCCCTAAAAGCTGCCGTCGGCAAAACTTGGCCGCTTATCACAGGGTCGACGACAGAAAGTGACTGTTCGCTCCAGCTTGGCTTAGGTGTATCGATAGCCAGTGAACGATTAGGCGCATCAATGTCCATTGATGAATTTGCATCTTCAGCTCTATCCGGTTCAAATACAGGCCGAGCGATAGCAGCCGGCACACCATGATTTACAACTGTGGGTTCAACCACAGGAGCGGCTGAACTCTGCATAGGCACATTAAGCGCTTTATCGTCGTGGAGCATTTTCATTCCACCATCGTCACGCAATACCGATGCAGGCGTGAAATGACTTGTTTCGGGAGAGAGTTGCTGCACCATCATATCGGCAAGGCCCAATACACCTTTGTCAGATAAATCGACCGATAACTGCTGATCGCGCATCTGCTCGTAAAACTGAGTGTATTGGCTATTGAGTGGACTATCAGACTGAAAAACCGCATTGGCATCGCGCATACTTTTCATCAGCATTTGCACGAAAATACCTTCAAATTGTTGGGCAACCTTTTTCAAGGCGCCCTTCTCATCTTTCTGAGCCTGGGCGCGGAGTGAATCTAGCCCGCCCAGGTCAAGAAAATGTGATGAACTTGAAAGCTTTTCCATGATTTTCCCGACAGAAATTAGATGATGATAAGTTCACCATGCAAAGCTCCTGCCACTTTCAATGCTTCAAGTATTGCTAACACATCTGAAGGGGCTGCACCGACTAAGTTAACCGCTCTAACCAGCTCATCCAGCGTAGTGCCTGGATTAAACATAAACATACGGCGGTCACTTTCTGTCGCTGTAATCGTACTATTACTCGTGACGGTTGTTTGACCATTTGCCAACGCGTTAGGCTGCGAAACCTGTGTCGCCTCCGCAATCGTGACAGTCATGCCGCCATGGGTAATCGCCGCAGGGAGTAAGCGTACGTTTTGCCCAACCACTATGGTTCCAGTACGTGAATTAACGATCACTTTGGCAGATTCCTCTGCGGGAACAACATCGAGGTTTTCAAGCGTTGCTAAAAAGGAGACCCGTTGTGATACATCACGTGGAGCCGTTACCTGAACAGACGTCGCATCTAAAGGACGCGCCATATCTGGACCTAATAGATCATTGATCGCATCGGCCATGCGCTGCGCAGTAGAGAAATCCGAACGACGTAGGTTAAACGTCAAATAATCGCCAGTTGAAAATGGGGTTGCAACACTACGCTCAACAATCGCGCCATTCGGTATACGACCTACAGTTGGCGTATTTTGAATCACCTTTGAACCATCTAAACCATCGGCACTAAAACCACTCACCACTAAACTACCTTGGGCGATCGCATACACATTACCGTCTACCCCTTTCAAAAAGGTCTGTAATAAGGTGCCACCGCGTAAGCTTTTGGCTTCGCCTAAGCTAGATACCGTCACGTCAAGATCTTGACCAGGTTTGATAAAGGCAGGCATATCCGCGTGTACGGCTACCACTGCAACGTTTTTAATTTTCGGTTTGACGTTGTCAGGAAGATTAATCCCAAAGTTTTTGAGCATAGTCATAAAGGTCTGCTCGGTATAACTGGTTTTTTCCCCCGTTCCCGGTAAACCGACCACTAAGCCATAACCAATCAACTGGTTACTACGCACACCTTGCACATTGGCAATATCTTTAATTCGTTCAGCCTGACTAGGTAGAGAAAACACTAGCATGGCAACGGCTAACACCAGTTTATATTTCATGATACGACTCCTTAGAAGGGCCACCAGTCGCTCATAAAGAACTGGCTTAACCAGCCCACTTTTTGAGCATCTGCGAAAGTGCCTGTGCCACTGTATTGGATACGGGCATTAGCCATTCGCGTTGAATCGACAGTGTTATCGGGTTTAATGTCCTGCGAGCGAACGAGACCAGTGACACGAATAAACTCATCACCATTATTGATTGAAATCCATTTTTCACCACGGATCACTAAGCTGCCGTTGTTCAGCACTTGCATCACGTTTGCCGAGATACTGCCATCTAGACTATTGCTCTGATCCGCATCCGATTCACGCTTAGTGTTCATGCTATCTTTGTAACGCAAATCAATTGGCACTCCGCCAATGGACACATTACTACCACCAGCAAAGATGGGATCTAAGCTCATGTCTGAGCCTTTTTTGATCTGATTGCCTGCACTCTTCTTCGCCTGAGTCGATTCCTTCAATACGATAGTGATAATGTCACCGACTTTATGGGCGCGTATATCCGAATACAAGCTAGATGCTTGGCTGTCTTGATAAATAGAGCCAGTTGCGGCAATTTTTGTCGGCGGCGCCTCTGGGTATACCGGCGCGTAAAAGGGATCATCCGCAAGGGGTTTCTTTTGCGTCGAGCTACAGGCTGCAAGCAATAACGCGACGGCCAACACAAGATATCTAGCCATGATGTTTGCCTCTATAAATTCTGAGTCACATAAGACAGCATCTGATCTACCGCTGAAATCACTTTGGAGTTCATCTCGTAAATGCGCTGACTTTCGATAAGGTTCACCAGTTCCTCGGTCACGTTCACGTTAGAGGTTTCTAAGGCGCCTTGACGAATAGCACCCATACCATCTAACGAAGCGGTACCTTGAATTGGCGTGCCGCTCGCACCAGTTTCCGTATATAAGTTTTGTCCCATAGGATCTAGACCCGATGGATTAATAAAATCCGTCATAGTCAACTGACCCACGACTTGGTTCTCAGCGGTACCCGGCGTTTTTACTGAAACTTCACCCTCCGCTGAAACGGTAATACTGGTCGCATTATCAGGAATAGTGATCGCGGGTTGTAGCAAATAGCCAGAACCTGGCGTCACAATCTGACCCGTATCGTCTAAGGTAAACTGACCATTTCGAGTATAAGCAGTGGTTCCATCAGGGAGCTGGATTTCAAAAAATCCAGGACCTTCAATCATGAGATCCAGTGAGTTATCCGTCGTCAGCATGTTACCCTGAGTAAACATTTTTTGAGTGGCGACGACTTTCGTACCCGCACCTATGTTTAATCCATTGGGTAACTTAGTGTTAGAAGCACTAACACCACCCGCTTGATTAACTGTTTGATAGAGTAAATCTTCAAATACTGCGCGGCTTTTTTTGTAGCCCACAGTGCTAGCGTTCGCTACGTTGTTTGAAATCACTGAAATATCAGTTTGCTGTGCGTCTAAGCCAGTTTTACTAATCCATAACGCCGGATGCATAATCTATCTCCTAACTAATACGCATTAATGAAGATGAAGCACGATCATTCTCTTCCGCGGTTTTCATCATCTTGACTTGCAATTCAAACTGGCGCTGAAGATCAATCAAAGACACCATTTCATCAACAGGGTTAACGTTACTGCCCTCTACGGCACCACTTTCAACTGCGACGAAAGGGTCAGCTGGTGCTGGTTCGCCTGACATTTGTCGAAATAATCCATCTTCACCACGCATCATCTGCGCATTGCCGGGATTAACTAACTTCAATCTAGCCACTTCTTCTATCACTTCAGCAGTCGCCCCCTGAGGGCGAACAGACACTATGCCATCCTGTGAAATTGACACTTTATCAATAGGTAATGGCAGCACTATCGGGCCAGCGTCCCCCATCACGGGATTGCCTCTGTCGTTATACAACATGCCCGTCGCATCGAAACTGAGACTACCTGAGCGGGTATAAGCTTCGCTGCCATCTTTGGCCTGAACGGCAAACCAGCCATCGCCTTTAATGGCCACATCGAGATCCCGTCCAGTGGTTTTTATCGGACCAGAGCGAAAATTAGCTGACGGAGATTCTGTCATCGCAAACACCCTTGAAGGCAACCCTTCACCGAAGGCTTGCATCGATCTGGCCTGCGCCATATCTGATTTAAAACCATCGGTATTAGCATTGGCTAAGTTGTTTGCACGGAGTGCCAGCTCATTCATATTTTGCTTAGCGCCACTCATGGCGACATAAAGGAATTTGTCCACAGACTGCTCCGTCAAATTTTCTACATGACGATATCAAAGCAAGCATCGTGCCAATAAAAATTGATTTTAATTTGCTGATAGAATTGAAAAATATGAAACTGAAGTGATTTAACGGCAGGATAAAGGCTAAGTGTTGCCACTGGCGGCAACACTTAGTCAAACAATGTAATGATTAGCGGATTTGTAATACAGTTTGTTGCAGCGTGTTGTTCACTTCAAGGGTACGAGAGTTCGCTTGGAAGTTACGCTGCGCCGAAATTAAATCAACCAGTTCAGTCGTCAAATCAATATTCGATTGCTCTAACGCCGATGAACTGAGACTACCAAAAGTTCCACTATTGGGCTCACCCGCTAACGCAGGACCTGAAGCTAAACTGGCTTTCCACGACGTATTCCCCACTTGCGTTAAACCTTGTTCGTTAGCAAAACGAACTAAAGCAACCCGTGCTAAAGCAACGGTCGAACCATTAGAATAGCTTGCTGTAATTAAGCCATCAGCGCCAATTTCAACGTTAGTTAAACGACCAACCGTCGTACCATCTTGTTTCAATTCAGTCGCCGCAAAAGGATCTGCATATTGCGTTGGCGCATTAAACTTCACTGTTAATGCTTGAGTGCCATCCGCTCCAGCGCCTAATATACCAACTGGCTTATTACCAAGTGGCGCCGTGGTAATAACTGCAGGATTACTGTCAATATATGCCCCAACTTCGTTAAACTTCAGCACCGCTCCCGTCCAGCCACCAGCATTTTGAGCCGTCCCCGTTGAATCCGGGTTGCCATCGCCCGTGGTATCAGTTGGATAAGTGACGGCTGGACCATTTAAATTTATAGGTTTATTATCAATAGCATAATAAGCCACCCAATTGCTCTCACCATTATATGCACCATCTTTAGGCTTCACAAAGTACGTCGTCATGATGTGCCCCTCACCAAGTGAGTCATAAATTGTCATTGAAGTGACATTGTTATAAGTTTTTGGATCGGCGGGATCAAATAAAGCAGGATCCAGAGCTTCTGCTTTAGCATTCAAGTTCATTTGTAAAGTAACATTCTCAGTCTTTACTGGACTACCGGCAGTGTCCGGAATTTTTACAGGCTGAGCCGTGGTTAAACTCACAGATGTTGAGTTGCCGTCTTTATCCACAGGGAAAGTCTGTAAATAATTACCAGCCGAATCCACCATGTAATTATTAGAATCTACTTTAAAAGCGCCTGCACGGGTGAATGCGTGATCTAATGTTCCTAATTCAGAGGACGTTACAAAGAAACCACCACCTTTGATTGCCAAGTCGAGGGAGTTATTCGTCAGTTGTAAGCTGCCTTGATGGAATTGCTGTGCCACTTGACTCGTTGCAACACCACCACCGACAGCAGTTTTAGCATTTGAAAAAATAGAATTAGCGTACACATCCGCAAATTCAGCACGGGACTCTTTAAAGCCAATGGTGTTCGCATTAGCAATGTTATTCGCCGTTGTGTTTAAATCTTTCTGCGCAGCAGAAATGCCACTCAATGCAATGTTAAACGACATAATTCACCTCTACACTTGACTCAATTCATTTATGAGCGACTTACGCCCAATTCGGATGCTGCAAAAATTCTTTTATACAAGCTTAGGTTTCAGACACAGCTAACACATCGGTTAACTTGATGCCCATACCGCCTCTCAAGTTAAGAATGGCGCCAGTACTGGCCGTACCGAGAGAAACGCTGGTCACATGAGCATAGGTCGAGACTGGCAATTCTTGGGATTTCCCATCCACTAAACCACTCGCCTTGATCGTATAGTTACCTGCGGTTACAGGGTTTCCATCTTTATCGAGGCCATCCCAGTTAACATCGACATTGCCCCCCTTACTGCCATCAACTTTAAAGGTGGTCACAACTTGGCCTTTCTCATCCTCAACACGTACAGTAACTTCAGGAATTTTAGCTGGCGTGCTAATCACACCTTTTATTGTTGGGCTTTCAGCTGAAATGTTACCTGTATCAGTTGGGATCAATACCTTGCGACCAACAAGTCCTGATGCCTGTAATGCTTGGCTTGATGTCATAACACCGTTTAAATTAACGATTTCCTTATTCAACTTAGTAATACCATCAACCGTCGAGAATGATGCCATCTGCGCAATCATTTGGTCGTTGTCGACGGGCTTAAAGGGATCTTGCATCGATAACTGTTGGCTTAATAACGAGAAAAAGTCATCTTGAGTTAACTGCTGGCTTTTTGCTTCCGGTACTATTGAATCTTTTGGCAAACGTATGCCATCAAGAAACGGATTACCCGTTGAGCTGGTTGATGAATTCGTCGTAACGGCATTTGGCTGACTCTTATTTTGAGCCGTCTGCGCCGACGCTTGGTTAATTTGATTAATGAGGCTCACAGCTTACCTCCTAAGTAACACATGTTATTTACCCATCCCAAGTGTTTGTTGCAGCATAGACTTAGCTGCTTCAGCGACTTGAACATTCATTTGATATGAGCGCGAAGCAGAAATCATATCTGCCATTTCTTCCATGACATTAACATTCGGTTTATAAATAAAGCCGTCCGCATCCGCCATAGGATGATCGGGCGAGTATTCTTTCAGTAGTGGTTTATCACTTTCTACAATGCCTTTTACTGCAACGCCTTGAGAAGCTTGTTGCTGACTTTGGGCTTTAGCCATTTCGGCTTCAAAAATGGGATGACGGGAACGATAGGTCTTATCTACACTACTCGAGACGGAATCCGCGTTGGCTATGTTGCTCGCGGTGGTGTTTAGCCTGACCGATTGAGCAGACATTCCCGAGCCAGCAACATCAAATATGCTAAATAAACTCATGATTAATCCCCTCTCAACGCTTTCTTCATGCCACTAAACTTACTGTCTAAAAAACCTAGTGACATTTGATATTCAAGTGCATTTTGCATGAATGCCGATTGTTCCTGTTGGATATCAACAGTATTACCATCACCGGTATCGGGTTGATTTGGCACACGGAACTTAACAAATTGCCCAGTCAACTCCGCAAGCCCAAAATGCTTATCTGGCTCTTGCATTTCAAGACTATTTCGCTGCTGTTGGCCTCGAGCGGCCTGCATTGCCGCAGAAAAATCAACATCGCGGGCTTTGTAATGTGGCGTATCTGCGTTAGCGATATTGCTTGAAATAACTTCAGCCCGCTGCGCTCTAATACCGAGAGTGTATTGATGCACACCCAGTGCATTATCAAAATTGATCGCCATAAAATTGCCTCCTCGTGTTCTCACGAAAATAAAGCAATTCATGTGCCAACATCAGGAAAATTTTGAGAATAACAACAAGGATGAGCAAGTGATGGGTAAAAAATTACCGACAATTGTCGGTAATTTTCTTTAGAGCGGCTGAGTTAAGTCTTTTTCTGGTAATAAATGCCAGGGTTACAACGAACCATATCAAACTCGTCCGTTAAACCAGCGATAGATTCTGATGCACCGAGAAATAAAATCCCTTTGGGATTGAGAGCGGCAGCGAATTGCCGCAAAATTTTTGCCTTTGCCTCTGGTGCAAAATAAATCAGCACATTGCGGCAAAAGATAATGTCGAACTTGCCAAGCAGACTATAACTCTCAAGCAAATTATGCGCTCTAAAGTTCACCAACCGCTTCACATTATCCTTTAACTTCATATTACCTGAAGGTAATGCATCAAAAAACTGACGCTTACGTTCTTCAGATAAACCACGCGCTAATGCCAAACTATCGTACTCGGCATTTTTGCAGCGTTCCAACATGGAAGGAGATAAATCCGTTGCTTGAATCGAAGCACTACCAGCCAAGGCACCAGGCTTCTTCTGTTGATACTCAAGAATAGTCATAGCCAATGAGTATGGCTCTTGGCCTGACGAGCAAGCCGCAGACCAAATTTTAAGCGGACGCCCCAGACGACTGTATTCTGGTAGTAGGACATTATTCAACAACTCAAATGGATAACGATCACGGAACCAAAGGGTTTCATTGGTCGTCATAGCATCGATCACTTCAGCTCTGAGCGCACGCTCAGTAGGCTTCATCGAATGCTTAACCACATCAGATAAGGATGGCAGGTTATATTTGCCCATCAAAGGAGCAAGACGACTGCGCACAAGATATTGCTTATTTTCACCCAGTACGATGCCGCTGTGTTGCTCTAAGAACAACCTAAATTGATTATATTCAGCCTCAGCGAGTGATTTATTTGGCACATTCACATCCTAAATCCTATAGCAAGCACCAAAATCAGTGCGAAACCATCATGTTATAAAGTCGAGATTATAGCGTAAAGCGTATCTAGGTACTAACCGACAGCAATTACAAACTTAAATGCTTATTCACAGCAGCGGCCAGTTCGTCAGGATTAAACTTAGCGATAAAGTCATTGGCCCCCACTTTTTGAACCATTGCCTGATTGAATACACCACTTAACGAAGTATGCAGTACCACTTTAATATGCTTAAGCTTAGGATCATCTCGGATTTCAGCTGTCAGGGTGTAGCCATCCATTTCAGGCATCTCAATATCAGAGATGATGAGGGGGATCTCATCGGCCACATTATCCATCTCTTTGGCGATCTCTTTAAGCTTGTCTAATGCTTCGCGACCATCTTTTGCGGTATCAATTTGTAAATTCAATGACTCGAGTGAACGAATAATTTGTTTACGCGCCACGGCAGAATCATCAATAACCATAATATGGTAATGCTGAGTTCTGTCGAGGGTCAGTTTTTCATTGGCTTCTTCACTGATAGCCGTTTTAACTGGTGAAATCTCATCTAAGATTTTTTCCACATCGAGAATTTCAACTAATTCACCTTCAATTTCAGTCACAGCTGTCAGATAAGAATAACGGCCAGCACCTTGCGGCGGAGGCATAATCGCTTCCCAATTCATGTTGATGATCCGCTCAACAGAACTGACCAAGAAGCCTTGAACACTGCGGTTATATTCAGAAATAATGATGAAACAGTTTTCAGTGCTCGCTAAAGGTTTTCCCCCTGTTGCCGCACTCAAATCAATCACTGAAATGGTTGTTCCACGAATATGAGCAACACCCTTCACATAAGGATTAAGTTTAGGCAAAGTGGTCAGTGGTGGACACTGCAGTACTTCTTTCACCTTAAACACGTTAATCCCAAACCGTTGACGACCGTTTAATTTAAAAAGCAGTAATTCTAAACGGTTTTGTCCAACGAGCTGGGTTCGTTTGTTGACTGAATCAAGAATACTCGACATAACTCTGCCTTGTTGTTCTGTTTATGTTCGGCCCTATAACTCAGTTGAGTATAGGCATATTAATTGCTTACGTCTTATCTATCGATAAACATAGTCGAAACTGAGTCAATCTTCTGACAGTGATGCAAATTATTATTACAGTGGTCAGCTTCGAACTTAATAAAAGTATAGGTGCATTCTGGCGTTACAAGCTAGTCTCTTCATTATGAAAGTAAATTTAGTCTGTTTTTTTAGTCTTTTCACCCTCTTCATGCCCGCTTTTGCGAGTGCAGAGCCTATTGTCCCCACCGTATCGGCAATCTCAGAATTAGCTAAAGCGCTTATTTCAGAAAAAATATCCGTTCCAGAAAATGCCAAAGTAAATATTTCGCCACAGATGGTTGACGCAAGAATGCTGCCGTCACAATGTTCGTCTCCAATGAAAGTTGAACTGGCTAGCGATAGGGAAATTAGCCGTAATAACACCTTAAAAGTCAGCTGCGATACACAAGACTTAGCTTACCCTTGGCAAATCTATATCTCGGTTCGGGTGGATATCTTATTCCCCGTTGTTGTCTCAACCGAAATCTTAGCACCAGGCGAACTCATCTCTCCTAGTCAAGTAGAAGTCCGTTACATTGAACAAAATAGCTTGAGAGGTGCCGAATTCGATGACCCGAGTAAATTGGCTGGCGTGCGAGTAAAACGACGAGTAGCAAAAGATAATCCCATATTAAGCAACAACTTATGCTTCGTTTGTAAAAATGATTCGGTATCTATCTACGTTCGTTCTGGCTCATTCGAGCTCAAAACAGTAGGCGAAGCCCTACAAGATGGCAATAAAGGTGATCGGATCAGAGTCAAAAATAGCAGTTCAAACAAAGAACTAGATGCTATAGTCACAGGCATTGGCGAAGTTGAAGTAAGAATGTAAAATAATCTAAAGCTTTTTTGTAAGCTGCCGATACCCCAGTTAAGAAATCCCGTACACACGACGCTGGAGCCTAAAATGGCAATTGATATTAGCAAACTCAACACTGCAACGACTGCGCAAGTTCGTTCAGGCGCAACGAAAACGAGCAGCGATCAATCTGCTCAAGTTGCTACAAAATCGACAACACCACAGAGAAGCGACTCAGTGGTCATTACGGCCCAGGCACAACAACTTCAAGGAGCTCAGACTAAAATGGCTAGCCTTCCTGAAGTTGATCAAAAGAAAGTAGCAGAAATCAAACAAGCTATTGCCGAAGGTCGCTATAAAATTGACCCTGAAAAGTTGGCTGCCAATATTGCAAGTTTTGAAGCCGAACTTAATGACTTAAATAAAGAGTAACTATGACTGAAATAGCTAAACTGGTAGATCTACAACACGCCCATTTGGCTGTTCTTAAGCAAATCATACTCAAGGAAAAAGGCGCTTTGGTTGACCAAAACGCCGATTTACTGCTTTCCCTTGCTAACGAAAAATCGCAATGTCTGAAAGAACTAAAGAATAATGATGATATTCTGGCAAAACACAGTGATAAATCGCTACTCACTCAGCAAGTCGAACTCGTGCATAAAATGGCTGAGATCAAAGACGCATTGACTGAATGCAAAGAATTAAACGAACAAAATGCCAGTTTAATTGAGATGAATTTAGCGAGTTTAAATCGCTTTGCTCAAGCTTTACAAGCCAGCAGAAACGCCTCCAGCCTCACCTATAACGATAAAGGCAAGACCTCGACTATCTCAAGCTTAGGCAATGATTTAAAGGCCTAACAAGCGCATCACTCCCACTTAGCATTCCCTTTTCTAAGCTCTGATTAGATATTAATGTCTTGTACAAAAAGAAAAGCCGCGTAAATACGCGGCTCAATACATGCTGTTGAACATACTCTCAAAAACGCTAGAAATACGTCACTTCCTTCACTCGTTGTGGACGGCTCTGTTGTTGATAAAGCGCCCAAACCTGTGAAAAATCAAGTTCTAACTCAGTGACATAATGCTCGCCTGCGGGATAACTCTTAACGACTCGTGCGCCGCGGATCACGCCAGAAACTGACGCTTTGACATTATCGTCCGTCAACATCCAATCACTGACACTGCTGTTTGCCGTTATTTTCTGCCCATAAACTTGTTCCGCTAATTCACGATAAGCCACAATTTTTGATGCCTGCATAGCCATCAACACTCTTTGTGATTGCTCTTTAGCCGGTTGAGTCGCTAAGGGCGCATATCCTATAGCCGTTAACTTAGGAAAACTCGGTGGCGGCACATCTTCCCATTGCACATATCTATCTTTAGCAGCGCAGCCAGTTAGCATTAGCCCCGTGATAAGTAATAAAAAGTAGTGTTTCATTTTCCATCTCCTAAGACACGCACTTCATTCATGCCTGGACTCGCCTGACGATATAAGATGCCATTTTGTGACACAATTTGCTCCGAAGGCTGCATGTAGTTTGCCAACTCTTTTTGAGTCACAAAAGTTTGAGATGCCGATACCACGCGATTGTTACTAATGTTCACAATCCGAGTATTGATCGCCATACCATTGGTTACTACGCTCATAGTCGAAACGACAAGATGCTCAACAGGAAGATCTTTCGACAATTTTTGCCAATCTCGCGTCAAAATAAAATCCCCGTCAGATGTGACTCTCAAGCCATCAGCTAAGTTTAAATCCACCACATTAAACTGAAAGCTATGGAGCGACGTCATTAATCCTTGCTGTAACTGTTGCGCTAACGCATTAGTGCCATTCAAATCGCCCACTAATACTGGTGTTGCAACTACGATAGGTTGATCAGAACGCAAAGCATCATTTTGCTTAACAAGCTCAGTCACTACTCGCTGTGCTAAATGGTTAATCACTGCCGTTGGCGGCAACCCATTGCCATCCACTAAACTCGGTTTGGGCGGCGTAACCGGTTTAGCTACACATCCACCTAACATTATCAATGTTAAGGGAATAATCACACGCTTTAGCATTGGATTTACCTCATCTATGGGTGCATTGGCAGTCAAGTGACTCACTTTCTAAGCTTCAAATTTTTAATGAGTAACAAAAACCAGCAATCTTTGGACCAATATTAACCTCAGTCCGACAATATTCTTCTATTACGCAGTATATCGACTGTAACAATGGAAACTTTATCAAAAGTTCTCATACTCAGGCACGAAATTTGCTTTATTGACATATTAGATTAAGAGTCAGAAAACTGGCTCGATTGGTAATATCGCCATTAGCTTAGCGATAAGGATTGAATTGATGCACATACCAGGTTCAGCTTCGCTCATCATTTTGAGCCTTTTACTACTTTCTTTGCCCACCAGAGCCGAATGGATAGAAGCCAGCGGAGAAGCAACTATTATCAATGGTAATACAGCTCAAGCAAGGGAAGAAGCAATTAATCAAGCAGTTAGCTATGCGACATTAAGCACAGGTATTCAAATCTCCAGTGAGCAACAAACCTCTAATGGTAACCTCACACAAAATAACTTTGCGATAAATCGCAACGCCCAAGCCATAAACATTCAACTCGTTAGTGAACAAATTCAGGGAAATAAAATATATGTATCCCTACGCCTCGATCTAAATGATGATCCAACACAACAGTGTCCTAATGGCCAATTAAAGGCCGCTATTTTAATACCTCAAACACAAATAAAAGATCGTTCTCAGCTTAGATATGGACAACTTTCAGGCTTTGAAGAGGTCATTTCAGAGGCGTTAGGGAACACTATAGAAGATTACTCTTCAACTGGCTTTAGTCACATCCATGCTAACGAGCGACTCGATATTGAACAAGACCTAGTGGATATTCGCGGTTATCGACTCCCAAGCTGGCTCAGTGAAATTACCGACAGCCAATATATTCTTCAACCGCAGATCATTGATATATCGATAGAGCCTGTACAACCCACCTTCTTAGGATTTTGGGATGAAGCTCCGCTAAGGCAATTTCAATTCAAACTCAGCCTCTATCATGGAATCAGTGGCGAAGAGGTCTGGAGCAAAAGCTACAGCACATCGGCCCCATGGGAATTTGAAGAACAGGCTATCATTGCTCCCAACAGTAATAGATTCTGGCGTTCCTCCTATGGAAAAAGTATTACTCAATTAATATTGCAGGCTACCCGAGATTTAGACAGCACACTTAATTGCAGGCCATTACTTGGCCAAGTCGTTAGCCGACAAGCAGACAGGATTATATTAAATCTAGGCCGTAAACATGGCATTCGTGTCGGTGATAAATTCCAAGTAGTATTACAACAAAACTTACCCGATAGACTCAATGAAATGCGCGCCGTCGCGACCAAAAGTCGTGCAACGGTAAAAATTGAGCAAGTAAGCGAAGAAAGCTCCACCGCAGTACTTGTAGACCAAAATGCCGCCTACAATGTACAGATAAACGACATAGCGCTTAAGATTTAAGCAACTAAATCATAAGCCTTTTAATCAAAGATAAAACCAGTATAATCACTGTCGTCTCTTCATAGCTCAACAGGATAGAGCAGCCGCCTCCTAAGCGGCCGATCGGGGTTCGAGTCCCTGTGGAGAGACCAGATAGTGCTTGTGTGATTTCAACTTCACTTGAAGATTTTTCTGATAAGAATAATTTTCAGAAACACAATTTAAAACTTCCTCAGTCTATATCCCTTAAAAAAAACAGCTCTCTTAATCGTTACTATAAAATCCAATACTAGGATATAGCCACATTGCGCCATTTCCCTAATCTTGACTAAATCAGTATAATCTGCGGCATTGAGATTTGCTGAGCCCGACACGTTATCAGGCTCAACCAAGGAGAGCATGCTTGGCCAACACTTATATACCGCTAGATCAATACCGCCGTAAGTGGATTTTCAACCACAAAGACTTGCCTGTCACCGACGAGGACAAGGCGCATATCCTGCCGTTAACAGATAAAAGTGCGATGGAAATCTGGAATCAATGGATCAGCAACAAGAGTAGTCGTGCGGAGCAATTTACTAAGGGAGATTGGGCGGCGAAGGCTGATGCTTGGGTGGAAACAGATCATTGGCAGAGCGCTTGGGATAGTGAAGATAGCAGTTTACCCACCATGTTAGCTGAGTTTATACAATGGCCCGATGAGACGCCGGTGTATTTTTGCTATGAAAAATATCAGATTATTGAAACTCGTTGGGATGTGTTCGTCCGCAATTGGAAGTGTTTTCTTTTCTTTGACGACGGTCCCATTTTGATCTCGCCAAAACAGAAACAAGCGGTGATGTTCGAACAGAGTGGTCAATACAAGCTAGGCACTCGCGGATAATTTATACAGGGCGCTTAACGCTGATAATTTCCCATCGATAGCTTTACGCCAACACTTTTACGCAATAGTTTAGCGCGAGGAGTCATCTTGTTGGTATGCTCATATTTAATGATGAGTATGCCATAATAGCCATTTTCGAATGATGCGTAAGCACAATTAGCCTATCACTCCCCTCTTCTTTAGATTAACATCCGTTTTCGGTGCCGAGTATTTGAGAAGTTGGGGTCAACTTTTTGCTGTAAATACTCATAAAAATCTGCTTAAAACCCAATAATTAAAATAGAAAATTGAGGTGTATTATGAAGTTACTCTCCACTCTTACCCTAGCAAGCGCGCTGTTATTACCCCACACATTAATGGCCAAAGAAGTCTCAGGAGTGCAAGTCGCCGAGACAGTGACATTAGATAGCCAAACATTACAGCTCAATGGCGCGGGCGTTCGCAGTAAGTTCTTTATGGATTTATATGTAGGCAGTTTGTATTTGCCAGCAGCATTAAGTAGCACTGCAGCGGTTATTGATGCACCAGTTGCAGCGATACGCCTTAACATTACCTCAGGCATGATCACCTCAGAAAAAATGCGCGATGCGATCACTGAAGGTTTTGAGCAAGCGACGGCAGAAAACACCGCTGATATTCAACCGCAAATAGATACCTTTATGGCACTGTTTAAGGAAGAAATTAAAGAAGGTGACCAATTTACCTTAGTCGCCAATAAAGCCCGCGGCGTGACGGCCTATAAAAATGGTCAGGAACAAGCCACCATCGAAGGTGAAATGTTCCGTCAAGCACTGTTAAAAATTTGGCTAGGTGATAAGCCTGCCCAGAAAAGCCTCAAAGAGGCCATGCTGGGCAAATAACTGACATTAACGTTAGAATTTGAATTCGATATCCAAGGCCGCTGCGCCTTGGTTATCCATTTCAAGCGCGGCTTGATTTGTCACTTCTAACTCACCATCAAAGTAATAACCAGCATAGAGGTTTACGGTTAAAGCAGGCGTTGCCCGCCAACCACCACGCAGATAGCTCACCCATTCGTTCGTTTCTACAGCAATATCATCATCCTCAATAAGGAATCGCTCAGTACGACGTGAACTCCCCAAACCAATATTCCAATCAGGATTGAATTGATAACTGAGCTCTAGTCCTGCTGGACCACTAAAACCGGCTTGGAATGGGTTAGCCAGTGCCCAATGTTCATCTATCTGCCAACGCATGGCAAGATAAGGCACAGTGCGAACCTCATCGATATCATTAAGATACGCGACTCCAAAGCCAATCATGTTTCCCGAATCAAATGCATACATGGCCGATGCCACAATATCGTAACTCTGAGCTTGGCTAGCCGATGCAGTATCGGCGTAGGCATATTGGATCTGCGGCGCTAAAAAGAAGGCCCAATGTTTATCCATGCGATAATTTAACGACACTCCGGCACGATAACGATTAATATGATCCCAATTCTGTCCGTCGGTGCCAAACAGCGGTGCGACATTGTTTGCGCCAGTAAGCGTGATGTTCCGCCAGTCATAATCAAGTCGGTCATAGCCCACACGAAAGCCTAGCGACCATTGCTTATCCAGCGATACATTCATCCCAGCATTCAGTAATAAGCTGTCCCTTTGTAGCTCAGTATTGCCATTAGCTACCTCGGCGCTTTGGGTGCTGATCTGTGTGACACTTAATCTAAAAGGTTTGTATTCCTGCGAAGGTTTATCCGCTGCAATAGCGGCACAGCTCATTAACGGTAACAATAACAAACTGCCTTTCAGCAACCGCTGTTTTACGCTTAATGGTGCGAGTTCTCGATTAGCCACGCTAGCTCCTTGCATTTAAAATAATGGATAAATTTTTGTGCATAATACGCGCTATTGAATAAAAAGGTTCACACTTTCAAAATGAAGATACAAACTAATACCTTTGAAACAAACAAGCCTTTACTCTACCCGATGCGCCCTCAAAAACATGTCAGCACAACCCAATATATAATGATTCCTGTCGTCAAAAAGCTCATCGGCCGCTAACCCCAATTCTAATTTAAGTTTTAGCTCACCAAACAGCATTAAACATAAACGCACTGCACTATGGTGAGCATTACCAAATCGATATTGCCCTAACGCCTCTACAGCGACTAAATAATCCGCCAATAAGCCCACTATGTGTTTAGGGCCTGCATCAAAGAACAATCGCGACACCTCAGGATGACTTTCGGATTGCGCCACACAGGCTTTGAATACGGTAATAGCTTCAGGACTGACGATCATCTCCCCAAATTGCAAGGCAAATTGGGTTAATGCCGATTCCGGCTTAGTGGGATCACTTAACAAATCATCATTAAGATTATGGCCAACACACTTAGATTCAATTGCCGCAACAAATAATTCATCTTTGCTGCCGTAATGGGAATATACGGTTTGTTTCGACACGCCCGCAAGCTTTGCAACCTCATCCATACTGGTATGAGGGAAACCTTGACGACAAAACAAATCAATAGCAGCTACAAGGACTTGCTGACGTTTTTGTTCACTACGGCTCAAAGGTAATTGCGTCTCAGAGGAATGCGTCATATCAACTCTCGAATAGATAGACATAATTAATTGGCATTAGTTAAGCACAAAATAGACTAGACAGTCTAGTTTCGTGCAACTAGACTAGCAAGTCTAGTTACATAGTATTAACGTTTAACTTACAGCGGAAGCCTTTAAAATGGATCGAACAGCCCGACTTTCTTGGCGCACTCTTAGCATCTGCGTGTTTGCTTTAGCCACATTATCCGCCTGTCAAAAGGAAGTCACCGAACACGCTACGACAGCCACGCTACCCACAGTCACAAGCCAAGCGTTGATCCAAACCCCTAGTTATGAACACTTTCAGACCTTCACTGGCACCATCCGTGCTGGTAACACCACAGGTGTAGGCTTTGAACTAGCGGGGAAGTTGAACAATTTACAGGTCGATTCTGGGAGTAAAGTTAAGCAAGGACAAATACTTGCAGTTCTCGATACCCGGCTACTCGAAGCCGAGCGTCAAGAGATCCAAGCAAGTCTGGCACAAACCCAAGCCGATGTTGATCTGGCCACCAGCACTCTAAAACGTAATCAAGAATTGAAAAAATCGGGCTATGTCTCTGAACAGCTATTAGATGAAAATCGCTCACAATTAAATAGCTTAGCCGCAGCGAAAAACCGTCTACTCGCCTCGCAGCATGCCAATCAACTTAAGCTCGATAAATCCATCTTAGTGGCTCCCTTCGAAGGAACCATAAGCCAAAGGCTACATAATCTTGGCGAAGTGATTGCCGCAGGCAGTCCTATCTTCACCTTAGTGGGTAACATCAATCCTGAAGCTTATATTGGTGTTCCTGTTGCGCTAGCAGAACAATTTCACACCAAAGAGCAAGTGCAAGTTAGTGTACGAGATCAAACCTTTACTGCTGAAATCGCCGGTATTAGCGCTGAAGTCAATCCCATCAGTCGTACCCTACAACTGAGAATAAGCCTGCCCCAAGATGCACATGTAATCAATGGCGAAATTGCGTATCTGCATCAACAACAGCAAATCCCGCAACCGGGCTATTGGGTACCCATTTCCGCACTGACGGATGGTATTCGTGGATTATGGAATCTCTATGTCATCGCAAACTATGAACAGCAATCCATCATAGAGCGCCGCGATGTGGAAATCCTCTACACCACCCAAGACATGGCCTACATTCAAGGCGCGATTCAGCCTAATGAAATCTATGTCAGCCAAGGGCTGCATAAGCTGGTCGTAGGCCAAACTGTATCTCACATTGCTGCAGCCACGAGGTAATTATGATTAAAGCCTTTGTTGAAAACGGCCGCTTAGTCAGCCTCGTTATTGCGCTATTACTTGTCGCAGGCTTTGGTGCGATATCGAGCCTACCGCGTACTGAAGATCCCCACATAACTAACCGTTTCGCCTCTGTGATCACCCCTTATCCTGGCGCCTCAGCCGAACGGGTCGAAGCCTTAGTGACTGAAGTCATTGAAAACCAGCTTAGACGTTTGGAAGAAATTAAGTTGATCCAATCAACCTCTCGACCAGGGATTTCAGTTATACAGTTAGAATTGAAAGACACAGTTAAAGAAACGGCTCCCGTATGGTCTCGAGCACGGGATTTATTGGCCGATGCGAAAATTAATTTACCTGAGGGCATACAATCTCCCACACTCGATGATCAAATTGGTTATGCCTACACCGCCATCTTAAGTTTAGTGTGGAATAGTAATACGCCCGTACAAGTCGACATGCTAAACCGCTACGCAAAAGAATTACAGAGTCGGCTCAGGCTGTTATCAGGCACGGATTTTGTCAAACTTTACGGCGCACCGACCGAAGAAATGCTAGTGCAGCTTGATGGTAACAAGATGAGCCAGTTACAGCTCTCTCCTGCGTCCATCGCCCATATTCTCAGCGGCGCCGACAGTAAAATTGCTGCCGGTGAAATCAACAACCGTGAATTTCGTGCCTTAGTTGAAGTCTCCGGCGAGCTTGATTCTTTAACCCGTATTCGCCAAGTGCCGCTTAAAATTGATAGCCAAGGGCAAATTATTCGCCTCGGCGACATAGCCACTGTGACTCGCCAAGCTCAAACCCCAGCGGATAGCATAGCGTTAGTCGATGGTGAACAAGGCGTAATGGTTGCTGTGCGAATGATCGATAATACCCGTGTTGATCTTTGGCAAGCACAAGTCAATAACGTCGTTGACGAACTCAATCACGAAGTCCCCGCCAATATCCAAATCCAATGGCTATTCGAGCAAAACAGTTACACCAGCGAACGACTTGGCGGGCTAGTGGTTAACCTGCTGCAAGGATTTGTCATCATCTTGCTGGTATTACTCCTCACCCTAGGCTTAAGAAACGCCATCATAGTGGCGATTTCATTGCCGCTCACAGCGCTGTTTACCTTGGCCTGCATGAAATATATCGGCCTGCCGATACATCAAATGTCGGTGACAGGACTCGTCGTCGCCCTTGGGATCATGGTGGACAATGCGATAGTGATTGTCGATGCCATATCGCAAAGGCGTCAGCAAGGAATGCGCCGTTTAGCCGCAGTGAGCGAAACCTTACATCACCTTTGGCTGCCCTTAGCGGGATCGACTATCACCACTATTTTGGCTTTTGCGCCCATAGTACTCATGCCCGGTGCTGCGGGGGAATTTGTCGGTGGCATTGCCATGTCAGTGATGTTTGCGCTGCTGGGCTCTTACGTGATTTCCCATACGCTAATTGCAGGGCTCGCGGGACGTTTTAGCCATGAAGGTAAACAGGATGTCTGGTATCAACACGGGATCAACCTCCCGCTAGTGAGCCAATATTTTCAAGCGAGCCTGAGAATTGCCCTTAAACGCCCCATCGTCAGCGCGCTGCTTATCGGCATTACACCAGTATTAGGGTTTTTCGCCTCGGGTAAGATGACGGAGCAATTCTTTCCACCATCGGACAGGGACATGTTCCAAATTGAAATCTATCTTGCGCCCCATGTGAGTTTAGAAAACACCTTGAACCAAGTGCAGTTGATGGATAAAAAACTCCACGCAGTCACAGGGATCACTCAAGTCGATTGGGTGGTGGGCGGTAATACGCCCTCATTTTATTACAACCTGACGCAGCGCCAACAAGGGGCGACTAACTATGCACAGGCCATGGTAAAAGTGACTGACTTTGAGCGTGCTAATGAGTTAATCCCCGAATTACAACAGCAATTTGATAGCGCTTTTCCCGAAGCGCAAGTACTAGTACGAAAACTCGAGCAAGGCCCGCCCTTTAATGCGCCAGTGGAGTTAATGATCTTCGGCCCGAATCTAGATACTTTGCGATCATTGGGCGACGACGTTCGTAATATTCTCGCGCAAACGCCGGACGTACTTCACACACGTGCAACCTTAAGTGCCGGTGCGCCTAAGCTGTGGCTACAGGTAAATGAAGATGCCAGTCTAATGAGTGGGTTAAGCCTGACGGACATTGCCAAACAGATCCAAATGTCAACCACAGGCGTTATCGGTGGCAGCGTGCTTGAGCAAACAGAATCGTTACCCGTACGAGTTCGCCTTACTGATGACAGTCGCGAGCAGGTGAGCCGCCTTTCTGAAATTCAATTAATGACACCTTCGGGTGAGTCTGTTGCATTATCCGCCCTCGCCCACAATGAAGTACAAGTGAGCCGCGGCGCCATTCCAAGGCGTAATGGCCAAAGGGTTAATACCATAGAAGCCTACATTGTCAGTGGGGTATTACCTGCTCAAGTACTTAATGATGTTAAAGATAAAGTGGCTCAATTACCGTTGCCATCGGGTTATCGCATTGAAATCGGTGGGGAAAGCGCTAAGCGTAACGAAGCAGTCGGTAATTTACTGTCCAATATGATATTGGTCGTCACCTTGTTATTAGCCACTGTAGTGCTGTCGTTTAACTCCTTTCGGCTCACAGCGATTATTCTATTGAGCGCGATACAATCAGCAGGACTTGGCCTATTAGCCGTGTTTGTGTTCGGTTATCCCTTTGGATTCCCGGTCATCATAGGACTGCTTGGATTAATGGGACTTGCCATTAACGCTGCGATTGTGATCTTGGCCGAACTAGAAGATATGCCGAGCGCTCGGCTCGGCGATATGGAAACCATAGTCTCTACCGTCAGCAGCTGTGGTCGTCATATCAGCTCAACGACCATTACCACCGTGGGCGGTTTTATTCCGCTCATCATTGCTGGCGGCGGGTTTTGGCCTCCCTTTGCCATTGCTATCGCGGGTGGCACACTGCTGACGACTTTACTTTCTCTGGTATGGGTTCCAACCATGTATTTGCTGCTGATGAAAACCCGTACGGCGAACACCCCATCCGCGATTCAAGCTCAAATCGCATCATGAACTAGATATTGGTACAGTTTATCTTTAAGGTTTAATCGCTCTAATTTTAACGCTAAAAAGTGCTCATCGGCGGTGGGCACTTTTGTTAACTCCAGCGCCCTAATTTTATTATCGAGTTCATGGTAACGACTAGCCATGGTCGCGAAGACGGTATTATTGACTTTTAAATGCTTAATTTGATCGACGAAATCAGGAAACTCATAAACCAACGCATGATTCTCACCTAGCATATACACTTCTCCTATAATGTGGTTCTAACACTATAAACTCCATTTACCTTAAGCAGCTTAGTCTATACCCTCAAAATACAGCCAGTACTTGGACATGTTATCTACTAACATTTCTGCAAAATAAGCCGATGAGTCCAAGTATAAAACTGCAAAAATATCAACGAAATGAGTTTAAAATTGCAGAAGTTTTAGACCCACATCAAGACTACAAAGTAAAACTTAGGCTACATTGATGTAACCGTTACCTATAGGATCTTACGATGAATTATAAAAATTGGCCTATTGCAAAACAAATTGGCGCCCTCGCGTTTATTCTTACTCTTCTCATCTTTGGCGTATTGAGTACCGTCTCCTATAAAGCCGCTTCAAATGTATTAGAAGATAAAGGTATCAGTGCCATGAAATCTGAAATGCGTGCAGTTTCAGACATGTTAGAGCTGCAGTACGATAGTCTTCTGCAACTTGCGAGACGCAACGCCGATGTTTTTAAGGAAATGTATCCTGGACAATTTAGTCTGCAAAATAAAACTGTCAATGTGATGGGAGTTGGCTCTCCAGCCCTAATGCATGAACAAGAACAAGTGAACTCATCAAAAAGTAAAGTCGATCGTTTTGCTAATCTAACTGGCGGTACCGCTACGGTATTCGTGCGTGATGGCGATGACTTTATGCGAGTTTCGACTTCGCTCAAAAAAGCCGATGGCAGCCGTGCACTAGGTACTTCCCTTGGCAAAACACATCCAGGCTATCAAGTGCTGATCAGCGGTAATGAATACGAAGGTTATGCCAAACTTTTCGGCAAAGACTACATGACAGTCTATCGTCCAGTGAAAGACACACAGGGCAAAGTTATTGGTATCTTATATATTGGCTTCGACATCACCAGTTCCTTAAAACAATTACAAGAAGCAGTTAACAGAATCACCTTAGAAGAAAGTGGCCATTTTCTATTAGTACGCAAAGCAGACAATGTGTTAGTCGCCCATCCTAAGTTCAACGCAGGTGACATCATCACCGAAAGTATGCTTGATGGCTTAAGTGTTGCGTATGCCACCCAAAATGATGCGGAATCCCATTACAACAATAGTAAAAATGAGCCCATGTTTGCCTATAGCCAAACCGTGACGGGCTGGAATTGGGTGCTAGTGGGTCAAGTCAAGGCAAGTGAGCTTAATGAAGAAAGTATGCAATTGCTCACCATCAACGCCATCGTTGCTATCACAGGGATCGCGCTGATCACAGCGCTATTATCAGTTGTCTTAATTCGCGCACTTAAACCTTTGCATGCCCTCCAAGTGCATATGGAAAATTTAGGCAGTGGCGATTTTAGCCATCACTTAACGCCATCAGAACCACAGAGTCAAAACGAAGTGGATCGAATCACGACCAGCGTATCAACTATGTCCTCAGAGCTCAGGCAATTGATTATTGCATTGCAGGATTCAGTCATGAGTCTAGAGCAACAAGCCTCCAAGGCACAGAGCATCGCGAAGCAAAATGGTGAAGAAGCTCAAGCCCTAATGCTACAAACGGATCAAATCGCAACTGCCATCGAAGAAATGTCGACCTCGATCCGTGATGTGGCTAATCATGCCCAAGATGGCGCAGTTCAAAGCCAGCAAGTGGATGCCGCAGCCAAAGAAGGTCAAAACCAACAGACTAAAGTGGTGCAGGATTTACTCAAACTCAGTCAGCAACTCAGCAACAGTCATCAATCGGTTGAAAAAGTCAGCCATGAAAGTGAAGCGATCAGCAAAGTGACCGAAGTCATTAACAGCATTGCCGAGCAAACTAATTTACTCGCATTAAATGCAGCGATTGAAGCGGCGCGCGCAGGCGATCAAGGTCGAGGCTTTGCTGTCGTTGCCGATGAGGTGAGGACTCTCGCCCAGCGGACACAGTCATCCATTGTAGAAATTGGCCAAACAATTGAAAAGCTGCAAACTCAAGTGAAAAGCACCACAGAACAAATGAGCCAAAGTCATCAATTAGGAATGGAATCTGCAGCACAGGGTGAAGCAACGGGTGAACAACTGAAGGAAATCACCCGTAGGATTGGCGAACTCGCGATTAGCTCACGCAATATAGCCTCGGCTACTGAGCAGCAAAGCAGTGTTGCACAAGAGATAACCCACAATTTACATCAGATCAGCGAACTCGCTAACGAAGGCGAGCACCGTGCCACTGAAACAGTGCATTCTGCCAATGAACTGTCTTCCTTAGCCGCCGCCTTAAAACGCCAAATAAGTCAGTTTAAGGCCTAACTCAAATACGGACTTAGATACAGAGTTAGTGCTTTATCAAACGTTAAATGCCGCCCTAACAGGGCGGCATTTTTTATAACAGCACTACATCAAAACGATAGGAGCAACATTTAAGAAAGGGATTTGGGACTTTGATTTAGGATCCTGACGTAAAGGAGTAATGGAGTAATGGAGAAATGGAGAAATGGAGAAAATATCTTAAACCATGCGAGCAAGCATCTGCAGAGAGCACAATCAAAAAGCGATGATATCAGGCCTATTCGCTGCAGTTATACCACCACTCTGCAGCGAAGTTAACTGCTTGGCCTAATACAATAACGCAGCTCTACTTCAAACTAAAATAACCTCAGCCCATCAAAAAATCCCAATAAAAAACCCCGCTAATGCGAGGTTTTTAAATCGAGTTTAGACGTTACTCGGCATCTTCTGCCGATCTGTCCATGTTCTCTGTATTTTCAAGCCACAGGGCATTGATAATCCCGAAAGAACAGGCCAACAAAACCCCTAATATCCACGTAAAATACCACATAGCAGATGCTCCTTAATGCCTAATAGAGTGAGGCTTTGTTATCTTCAATATGCTTACGGCCGATACGACCAAACATCTTGTAGTAAGTCCAGACAGTGTAGCTCAACACTATAGGTACGAAAATCGCTGCAGCAGCAGTCATAACACCTAAGGTCATTTTACTGGCTGTTGCATCCCACATAGTCAAACTGACGTTAGGGTTAAGTGATGATGGCATGACGAATGGGAACATTGCTGCACCGCAAGTCAAAATCACCATAGCCACAGTGAGTGAGCTGAATAGGAACGCAAAACCTGAACGGTTAAAGCGGCTAACCAAAATCACTAGCAGAGGCAATGCCACACCTAAGATGGGGAACAGCATAGTGATGGGGTATTTGTCATAGTTGGCAAGCCAAGCACCCGCTTCAATTGCGACGGTTTTCATGGCTGGGTTAGAAACCGCATTATGGTCCAGTACTGAAGTCACTACATAACCATCAATACCATTGGCTAACCACACACCCGCAGCAGCAAACAACACAGCCACTAACAGTGCGAAGAATTGCGTGGCTTTCGCAGCACGAACACGCAGCTCACTGTCAGTCTTCATTTGTAGCCAAGAAGCGCCTTGCATCATAAACATGCTCACGCTCACAAGACCTGCCAGCAAACCGAAAGGATTCAACAGGCCGAACAGACCACCATGATAAGTCGCACGTAGGAACTCGTCGAATTCAAAAGGCACACCTTGCAACAAGTTACCAAAGGCCACGCCTATGATTAGCGGAGGTACAAAACCACCGGCAAACAAAGCCCAGTCCCACGACTTACGCCATTTTGGATTTTCGATTTTAGAACGATAATCGAATCCGACTGGACGCATGTAGAGGGCAAACAGCACTAACATCATGGCGACATAGAAGCCAGAGAAAGACACTGCATACACCATAGGCCAAGCGGCAAATAACGCACCGCCTGCTGTGATTAACCACACTTGGTTGCCGTCCCAATGGGGAGCAATAGTGTTAACCATGATACGGCGTTCAGTATCGTCTTTGCCTATAATTGGCAGTAACGCACCGACACCCATGTCAAAACCATCAGTAACCGCAAATCCGATGAACAGTACGCCGATCAGAGCCCACCAGATAACTCTTAATATTTCATAATCAAACATAATGAAATCCTCTGCTTAGGCTTCTAGGTTCTCGAAATGATAACGACCAGTTTTCAAACTGCTCGGACCAATGCGGGCAAACTTAAACATCAAGAACATCTCAATCACCAGCAGTACAGTGTAGAACAAGGTGATAGAAAGGATACTGAACCATAAGTCGCCAGTCGTTAAGCTTGACGCAGACATAAAGGTCGGTAGTACCTCAGAAATCGTCCAAGGTTGACGACCATACTCAGCCACAAACCAACCACACTCAATCGCGATCCAAGGCAATGGCAAGCTATAAAGTGCAGCTTTAAGTACCCATTTTTTCTCGGCAATTTGATGACGTGTGCTTTGCCAGAATGCCGCAGCAAATACGAACAACATGATAAAGCCTAGACCTACCATCACACGGAAGCTCCAGAAAATCGGTGCTACGTTCGGGATAGAATCTTTAGCTGCTGCTTTAATTTGCTCTTCAGTCGCATCAACCACTTTGTCTGTGTAGCGTTTCAGTAAGAAACCGTAGCCTAAGTCGACTTTCGCTTCTTCAAAAGCAGCACGTAGTTCAGGCGTTTCTTCACCCGCTCGCAGTTTCACTAGCATGGCATAGGCTTTCATACCGTTACGGATACGCACTTCATGCTCAGCAATCAAGTCATGAATACCAGTCACTTCTTCATCCAACGAGCGTGTTGCCACTATACCCATCGCATAAGGAATTTTGACTGCAAAATCTGTTTTCATGGTTTCTTGATTCGGAAAACCGACAGCAGTAAAGGCTGCTGGAGCAGGCTCGGTATGCCACTCAGCTTCAATCGCTGCTAACTTAACGCGCTGTGCTTCACCCACTTTATAGCCAGATTCGTCACCTAACACGATAACCGACAGAATCGCCGCCATACCAAAGCTTGCCGCAATCGCGAATGAGCGACGGGCAAAAGGTAAGTCACGTTTCTTGAGGATGTAATAAGCACTGATCGCCAGTACAAACATGGCACCCGCCACATAACCCGAAGCGACGGTGTGAACAAACTTAACCTGCGCGACAGGGTTAAACACAACCTCAGCGAAGCTGGTCATTTCCATACGCATGGTTTCGTAGTTGAACACTGAACCCACAGGGTTTTGCATCCAACCGTTTGCCACTAGGATCCACAATGCCGACATGTTAGAACCAAAGGCCACTAACCAAGTCACGACTAAATGCTGACGCTTAGTGAAACGATCCCAACCGAAGAAGAACATACCCACGAAGGTAGATTCAAGGAAGAAGGCCATTAAACCTTCAATAGCCAGAGGCGCACCAAAGATGTCCCCTACGTAATGCGAATAGTAAGACCAGTTAGTACCAAACTGGAATTCCATTGCCAAACCTGTGGTAACCCCCAAGGCAAAGTTAATACCAAATAACTTACCCCAGAACTTAGTCATATCTTTATAAATTTGTTTATCTGTCATCACATACAGTGATTCCATGATAGCCAGCAAAAATGCCAACCCCAAAGTCAAGGGAACAAATAGGAAGTGATACATGGCTGTCAGCGCAAACTGCAACCGCGATAGCTCAACAACCTCTTCAACAATCATCGGTGACTCCTTACTTGGTGCGTCCAATTGCTATGACAAAACCCGCGTCAATCACAGCAAGTGCCTTTGTAGGATAGTGAGTTTTCATTTTGTGTTTATATCTGCGACAACAGTATAAACCGTTAAATTTAATCTTTTGCATTAGTTCGAAGCAGCAAGGGCTAAAAAGTACCAATATCTGTTGCATATTGAGACGCGAGTCACACTATCGCAAGTAACTGAGACCGACGCCCTACCACTCACTCAATCAAATGATTTCATCGATATAAATATCAGATAGTTAAGATATTTATTCATTTTCATTTGTGGCTATTTTATACCACCTCGCTTTGATGCAAATCAATCAAACTCAGGGGTTTAGGTGGGTTTTGCGGTGAGGCACACACTTCCCCACCAGAGAGGATTGACAATCGATAAAAACAAGAGTAGTGAGCAGCCATTAATTAATATAAAGTCATACTTTTACCAACTAGGCAGTAAAAATCAGCTCTAATCATCAAAAAACCAATAAATAAATAATGTTGCAACAAATTAACTAAAAAAATATTGTCACAAATTTAAGTGGCCACAATTTAAAACCTTTAAAATCAAATATAAATACATATAAATATAAAAAACCACAATCTAACAGGCTAAAATGCATTAGTTTTAATAATGAATATTTGTATTTTTTCTCGTTTGAGAAGCTAACCTAAGTTGTTTAATATATGTCCTGTGTTAAGGAGACAATTTGGTAGAACTGGTGTCGTAGCCCAGCCAAGACCAACTTCGCGCACATAGGTACTAACTTTTGGTGTGGAGATATCGATATGACTAAATTATTTGAACGTCTGGTTAACAGCTACAAGCGTGTTTTTGTTGAACTTTATACAGCTAATGAGCTGAAATAATCCCCAGAATTACTCGTGAAATTTATTGCATTTATGTGAAGTTTTGTTAGCGCAAAACGGGCCCCCATCTCCCTGAGATTGGGGGCTTTTTCTATATTAAGACCCTAGCATCCCCCAACAACACCAGAACCCCATAAAACACCACGCCCCGTATCAAATGCGCAACATACCTATTAATAGGTATTTACCGATTAAAGTGGCTATTTTGCCACTTTAATCCATTAGATTATTTGCAATAAGCGTTAATAATTTGAAATACAATCACTTCCATAAAATGCATTTTATATATAAAAAAAGGAGCGAAATTATCGCTCCTTTTTTACGCTTTCATTAACCTGCTTTTGCCCCTCAACAAAGGCAAAAGCCGTTGACTTTAAACGCTTAACCTAAGGTCACTCGCGCATTACGGAACATACGCATCCAAGGGCTATCTTCACCCCAAACATCTGGATGCCAAGAGTTAGCCACAGTTCTGAATACACGTTCGGGGTGCGGCATCATCAAGGTTACGCGGCCATCTGTGGTACAAATCCCAGTCAAGCCATTTGGCGAGCCGTTCGGGTTTTGTGGATACTGAGTCGCGATATCACCTTTACCATTGACAAAACGCAGCGCAATCGTGCCTGACGCTTCGGCAATCGCCAGCGCTTCAGGGCTAGCAAACTCAGCCAAACCTTCACCGTGAGATACAGCAATGGGCATACGTGAACCGGCCATACCTTGGAAGAATAACGACGGGCTCTGTTGTACTTCAACTAAGCTGAAACGCGCTTCGAAACGCTCCGAGCGGTTACGCACAAAACGTGGCCAGTGCTCGCTACCTGGGATAATTTCTTTCAGGTTTGACAGCATTTGACAGCCATTACACACGCCAAGGGCAAAGCTTGAGTCACGTTCAAAGAAACGAGAAAACTCATCGCGAGCTCGCTCATTAAACAGAATCGACTTAGCCCAACCTTCACCTGCGCCTAATACGTCACCGTAGGAGAAGCCACCACAGGCCACTAGGCCTTGGAAATCCTCTAGGCTGATACGGCCAGATAAAATGTCCGACATGTGTACGTCGCGGCTTTCAAATCCAGCGCGGTCAAAAGCAGCTGCCATTTCCACGTGGGAGTTAACGCCCTGCTCACGCAAAATCGCCATCTTAGGCGCAGCGCCCTTAAGGATATAAGGTGCGGCAACATCAGTGCTTGGATCAAAACTTAAGTTAACGGTTAAGCCTAAATCAGTTTCGTCTTGCTTAAGTTTGAACTCTTCAAGCGCGCACGCTGGGTTATCACGCAGAGCTTGCATACGATACGTGGTTTCTGACCACACAGTACGCAGCGCTACACGGGTATCACTGAAGATTTCACGCGCGCCATCTTTAACAGTGATGCGTTGATCGTCGGCTAGAGTTCCGATCACATGGCAAGGCACGCCAGCGATAGCGAACTGAGCGGCAATTTTCGCAGCATTGTCACGGCTCACTTGCAATACAGCGCCGAGCTCTTCATTAAAGAGTCGTTCTAAATCAGTGCCCTGCAAGTCTTCTACATCTATGTCTAAACCTGTATTACCGGCAAAAGCCATTTCCACTAAGGTAGTGAATAAACCACCGTCGCTACGGTCGTGGTAAGCGATAACCGACTTCTTAGCCACCAGATTTTGCATGGTTTCGAAGAAACCGCGCAGCAGTGCAGCATCGTCAAGATCCGGCGCAATATCACCCAGCTCACCAAACACTTGGGCTAAACAAGAACCACCTAAACGATTTTTCCCCGCACCTAAATCCACTAACAGTAAAGACGTTTCGCCTTTATCTGTGCATAGCTCTGGCGTCACTGTATTGCGAATATCTTGCACCACACCAAAGGCGGTAATCACCAATGACATAGGTGACGTTACTGTTTTATCCGCGCCATCTTGCTGCCATGCGGTCTTCATCGACATAGAGTCTTTACCGACCGGAATGGTCAAGCTCAGCTCTGGACACAGTTCTTCACCTACGGCTTTCACCGCTTCATAAAGACCCGCATCTTCACCTGGGTGACCCGCGGCAGACATCCAGTTGGCAGAAAGCTTAATACGCTTAAATGAACCGATATCGGCACCAGCGATATTCATGATTGACTCAGCCACAGCCATACGGGCAGAGGCGCCAAAATCAAGCAGTGCCAGCGGTGTACGTTCACCCAGTGACATAGCTTCACCGGCGTAGGTATCAAAGCTTGCCGCAGTCACAGCGCAATCGGCCACAGGCACTTGCCATGGACCCACCATTTGGTCACGGTTCACTAACCCCGTAACTGTGCGGTCGCCAATAGTGATAAGGAAGGTTTTATCCGCAACTGTAGGCAAGCTCAGTACGCGTTTAACCGCTTCTTTAACATCAATCTTGTTTTGTTCGAGCGCTGGCGATACGGCTTTGGCCGATACCACATCGCGGCTCATCTTAGGCGCTTTGCCTAATAAGACTTCGAGCGGTAAATCGATAGGATTATTGTCGAAATGGCTGTCGCTAAGCGTCAGGTGTTTTTCCGCCGTCGCTTCACCCACCACCGCAAAAGGCGCGCGCTCACGCTCACAGATGGCAGTAAATAGCGCGAGGTTTTCAGGGGCAACTGACATCACATAACGCTCTTGTGATTCGTTACACCAAATTTCCAGCGGGCTCATGCCAGGCTCATCCGAAGGCACATTACGCAGATTAAATAAACCGCCGCGCTCGCCGTCATTCACGAGTTCAGGGAAAGCATTCGACAAACCGCCAGCGCCCACATCGTGGATAAATTGGATAGGGTTTTTATCGCCAAGCTGCCAACAGCGGTCGATCACTTCCTGACAACGACGTTCCATTTCTGGGTTTTCACGTTGCACAGAAGCAAAATCTAAGTCTTCACTCGATTGACCCGATGCCATAGACGAAGCGGCGCCGCCGCCCAGACCTATGTTCATCGCAGGGCCACCCAGCACAATTAGCTTAGCGCCAACGGTGATTTCGCCCTTTTGTACGTGTTCTTCACGAATGTTACCTAAACCACCGGCTAACATAATTGGCTTGTGGTAACCACGGACTTCAACACCGTTGTGGCTGCTGACTTCCTGCTCATAAGTACGGAAATAACCGACCAATGCCGGACGACCAAACTCGTTGTTAAATGCCGCGCCGCCCAGTGGGCCTTCGGTCATGATGTCCAGCGCGCTCACGATACGTTCTGGCTTGCCATAGTTACCTTCCCATGGTTGAACAAAACCCGGGATTTTTAAATTGGATACACTAAAGCCTGTTAAACCCGCTTTAGGTTTAGAACCACGACCCGTCGCGCCTTCATCACGGATTTCACCACCTGAACCGGTTGCAGCGCCAGGATAGGGGCTGATGGCGGTTGGATGGTTGTGGGTTTCCACTTTCATCAGGATGTGCATTGGTTCAGTGTGGTAGTTGTATACCCCATCAGGATCGGGGAAGAAACGACCCGCAACCGAACCTTCCATCACAGCAGCGTTATCTTTGTAGGCAGATAACACGTGATCAGGCGTGGTTTCAAAGGTGTTCTTGATCATCTTGAACAGTGACTTAGGCTGAGCTTCACCGTCAATGGTCCAATCTGCGTTAAAAATCTTATGACGACAATGCTCAGAGTTCGCCTGAGCAAACATCATCAATTCGATGTCATGGGGATTGCGACCTAAACGGACGAAGTTCTCGACTAAATAATCGATTTCATCTTCAGCTAAAGCAAGCCCCAATTCAGTGTTAGCCACTTCAAGTGCGCGGCGACCTTCGGCAAGAATATTGACGCTCTTAAACGGCGCAGGCTCAGTGCGTTTGAACAACACATCGGCTTTAGCAAAATCATCGAGGATAATTTCAACCATGCGATCGTGCAGCAACGCATTTAAAACTTGTTGCTGAGGCGCTGTCAGTGCATCTGACTCGACATAATACGCAACGCCTCGCTCCAAACGCTTTACTTTACCAAGGCCACAATTGTGCGCGATGTCAGTGGCTTTTGAAGACCAAGGAGAAATAGTACCGGGGCGAGGAGTGACAAACAGGAGTGAACCTTGGGGGATATGAGCTTCTATCGCAGGTCCATAGGTGAGAATTTTTTCAAGTTGCTGGCGTTCATTTGTGTCGAGCAACTCGCTCAAATCCGCTAAATGGACATACTCAGCATAGATTTGGCGTACCGGAAGCGCCGCGTTTTCGCAGGCCTCCATCAGCTTTTGCACCCTAAACGTCGAGAGTGCAGGGGCTCCGCGGATGATCTCCATCACGTCTATTCACCTTATTATTTATTATTGCAGGGGTCAGAGGTGGCGCTATTATAAGGAAATGTCTGTCACAAATCACCTGCGACCTTACGCAAAACAGTGTTTCCTGTGATATAAAAAGCCCAGTATTGTGTCGGCTGTACTTTCCCCCAGAATGATTTTTTTTCGAAATCGCAGACAAACGGATATAATCCCACCAATGTCAGCCAGTTCACCACTAATGCCCCACTGTTAACTCGCTATCTATAATATTGATTTTATTTACTATAAGTACATTTAATGACTCGATTTCTGTTCGCTCTTATCTTAAGTTTCCTACTGACTGCCTGTCAGCAGGTGACCGTGGACGAAACAGAATTCGTGCCGAAAAAATTAACTGAGCTAAGAGTAGGTACACTTTACGGCCCACAGATTTATATGACTTCGGGCCAAGGTGATAGCGGTTTCGATTACGATATGGCGGTATTGTTTGCCGAATACTTAAATGTGCCCTTAAAAATGGTGCCCTACACAAACCGTATCGAGCTGTACGAAGCCCTCAAAAAGAATGAAATCGATATTATTGCTGCAGGCATGACAGAAACGCCCACAAGGCGAGAACAGTTCCGCTTAGGTCCACCGCTATACCGAGTGAATCAAGTGTTGGTGTATCGCGAAGGCATGCCAACCCCAAAAGACATCAGCGACTTAAAAGGCAAGATCACCGTTATCGCCGACTCTTCCTTCGTCGAGACCTTGACCCAGTTACAAAAGCATTATCCAACGCTGGTGTGGGATCAAATTACCGACAAAGACAGTGAAGAGTTGTTGGCCATGATTGCCAACAAAGAAATTGACTACACTATCGCCGACTCCAGCAGCGTACAGATCAACCGTCGCTACCTGCCCGACCTACGCTCAGGCCCTGTGCTAGAAGAAAAACTCGATGTGATCTGGCTGTTACCTCCCACTCACAGTGATGAACTTATGAGTAAATTGCTGGCCTTTTGGCACCAAGAGAAGCTTGCCGGTACGCTGGATCATCTCAACGAGAAATACTTTGGTCATGTAAAACGCTTCGATTATATTGATACTCGCGCATTTATCCGTGCCATTGAGACAGTATTGCCGCGTTATCGACAATTATTTGAAACCCATGCTGGCAATTTAGATTGGCGTAAACTGGCAGCAACCAGCTATCAAGAATCACATTGGAATCCTAATGCCCGCTCGGCCACAGGAGTGCGTGGCATGATGATGTTGACTCAGCCAACCGCCAAAGAGATTGGGATCACCAACCGACTCGATGCCGAAGAAAGTATTCGCGGCGGCGCGGCGTATTTGAACGATATGATCAATCGCCTGCCAGAATCGATCCCCGAGAGTCAACGCATGTGGTTTGCGCTGGCCTCTTACAACATAGGATATGCCCATATTGAAGATGCACGTAAGCTTGCGGAATCGATGGAGTTAAATCCCAATGCTTGGCGAGATTTAAAAAAGGTACTACCGCTACTGCAAAAGCGTAAATATTATCAAAAAACACGTTATGGTTACGCCCGAGGCAGTGAAGCCGTTCATTACGTCGACAGCATCCGTCGCTACTATGACACGTTAGTCTGGGTGGATAATCAGTCGAAACAACCTGACCCCGATGAAGACTCGAGCGATCTTACTGCGGAAGAACCCGTACTTCCTGCGGGAACGTTAAGTCCTGATCAACCTAAATAGCTTAACTCGTTAGCGCTCAGGTGCATGGGCCAAACGACAATCCAACAATTCACTTCTTATATATCAAGTACAGAGTTTTACGCAATTAGAACATCAACATAAAAACATCAAGATGTACGTAGATGTCTTCAACAAGGTCAGATACTAAGCAACAGGCAAGCTGAATTAAGGTTTGCCAACCTAACTCAAATTTGCGATTAAAAACATCGTTTAGTTCAGCTTATCTGACCAGTGCTATTGCTGCACTCCTGTGCAACTGCTACTGTCTTGGGTTATGACCTAAGATAAATCTCTGTAGGGCATCGATAATAACAATTAATGGGGTCAATATGAGAAGAAAAACCATCAACAATACCGTTGCGCGTCGTCGTACTTTGCTAAAAATTCGTCATCGCCGTATTTTAAATCGTCAAAAACTCTTCTTTACTTTTATTCAGTCTCAGGATTAATCCTGTCACGTTAATCGTCACTTACCCAATAGCTTGCTGCGCCTTTTGAGCCTGTTTCAGGGCTTTTTTCTCTTCCCTGCGGCGTTTAAAAAAACGACTCAATTGCGCGCTACAAGCATCGGCCAGCACCCCAGATGTGACTTCAACTTGGTGATTAAACGCCGGATGTCGCAATAAATTCACCACAGTACCCGCTGCACCCGTTTTTTCATCGCGTGCGCCAAATACCACACGAGCAATTCTGCTATGCACCATAGCGCCCGCACACATAGCGCAAGGCTCGAGGGTGACATATAAAGTCGCATCTAAAAGACGATAGTTTTCGACCAAACGCCCCGCTTCCCGCAAACATAAAATTTCCGCATGGGCGCTAGGATCGTGCTGGCTAATGGATAAATTGTAACCCGTCGCAATCTGCTGACCGCCTTTGACCAATACCGCACCTACTGGCACTTCGCCCTCGGCCTCGGCTTTTTCTGCCATCTCCATCGCGACTTGCATCCAATGTTCATCTTGCTGAGATTGTTCGTCTTGTTGCGTTTGCACCACTTACACCTTTATCTCTTTTAGCAAAAAATAAAGCCGGATTATATCAGTCAAGCACAGATATTTCACGGCTGACTCATTAGCCTAAGTTAATCCATCGAACAACAAAAAAGGCGCACTAGGCGCCTTTTAATCGTTAATTCAAATAATTAACTTATTCCCATTCGATAGTCGCTGGCGGCTTGCCAGAGATATCGTAAACCACACGGGAAATGCCATCGACTTCGTTAATGATACGGTTTGATACGCGACCTAAGAAATCATAGGGCAGATGTGCCCAATGGGCTGTCATAAAATCGATTGTTTCCACGGCGCGCAGTGATACAACCCAGTCATATTTACGGCCATCGCCCATAACACCGACTGAGCGTACAGGTAAGAACACAGTAAAGGCTTGGCTGACTTTATTGTATAAGTCGGCTTTATGCAGTTCTTCAATGAAGATAGCATCGGCGCGGCGCAGCAAGTCACAGTATTCTTTTTTCACTTCACCTAATACGCGTACACCAAGACCTGGTCCTGGGAACGGGTGACGATAAAGCATGTTGTATGGCAGGCCTAACTCAAGACCAATTTTACGCACTTCATCTTTGAACAGTTCACGCAGAGGCTCGACTAAACCAAGCGCCATATCGGCTGGCAAACCGCCAACGTTATGGTGAGATTTAATCACATGGGCTTTGCCTGTGGCACTACCGGCAGATTCAATCACGTCTGGATAAATCGTGCCTTGCGCTAACCATTTGGCATTGGCGCATTTTTTCGATTCTTCATCGAAAATTTCCACGAATACGCGGCCGATGATCTTACGCTTAGCTTCTGGATCGGCTTCGCCTTTCATCGCATCGAGGAAACGGTTTTCCGCATCAACATGGATGATATTCAGGCCGAAATGATCGCCAAACATTTCCATCACTTGCTCGGCTTCATTCAAACGCAATAAACCGTTATCAACGAATACGCAGGTCAGTTTTTTACCGATAGCACGGTGTAGCAGCATAGCCACAACCGAAGAATCAACACCGCCCGATAATCCTAAAATCACTTCATCATCACCGATTTGCTTCTTCAAGCGCTCAATCGCATCTTCGATGATAGAGGAAGGTTTCCAGTTCGCCGCACAGCCACAAATGTCTAAGGCAAAGTGCGATAACATGCGCATGCCTTGGCGAGTGTGGGTCACTTCTGGGTGGAACTGTACGCCGAAGAATTGCTTCTCTTCGTTTGCCATAGCGGCAAATGGACAAGTGTCCGTTTTAGCGACCGCCACAAACCCTTCAGGAATAGCCGACACTTTATCACCGTGGCTCATCCATACGTCGAGTAAGGGTTTGCCGTCACTGCTAACCGCATCTTCAATGCCTTTGAATAGCAATGAATCTGTCAGCATTTCAATTTGAGCGTAGCCGAATTCACCTTCGCCCACACCTTGGATCACTTTACCGCCCAACTGCTCAGACATAGTCTGCATGCCGTAACAAATGCCCAGTACCGGCACACCTGCGGTAAAGACGTATTCAGGCGCACGCGGCGAGTTTTCAGCCGTAACACTTTCTGGTCCGCCCGCAAGAATAATGCCGTTCGGGGCAAATTCGCGGATTTGGGCTTCTGTTACGTCCCAAGCCCATAATTCACAGTAAACGCCGATTTCACGGATACGACGGGCAATCAGTTGAGTGTACTGGGATCCAAAATCGAGGATCAGTATCTTGTGCTCATGAATATCGCTCATGGGTAACCTTTATCTCATCTATTGTTTTAACATTGCTCAAAGCAGCGACTGCCAGCTTTAAGTATTGGATCATACGTTTTACAAAGAGGCGGCTTACGCCGCCCCTCTTATCAAACGATTAAGAACCTGAACGGTAGTTGGGCGCTTCTTTCGTGATAGTCACATCGTGTACATGGGATTCGCCCATGCCCGCTGAAGTCACTTTCACAAATTGGGCTTTTTCATTCAGCTCTAGAATGGTGGCGCAACCTGTTAATCCCATGCAAGAACGTAGGCCGCCCATATGTTGATGGATGATTTCCTTCAACTTGCCTTTATAAGGCACGCGCGCCTCTACACCTTCGGGGACTAACTTGTCTGCAGCGTTGTCCGATTGAAAATAGCGGTCAGATGAACCTTGAGACATAGCACCTAATGAACCCATACCACGGTAGGATTTATACGCACGGCCTTGATATAACTCAGTTTCACCTGGTGCTTCCTCAGTTCCCGCAAACATTGAGCCCGCCATAATGCAAGATGCACCCGCGGCTAATGCTTTGGCTAAATCGCCAGAGAAACGAATGCCGCCGTCGGCAATCACAGGAATACCTAGGCTCTTCATGGCTGCGGCAGCATCGGATACCGCAGTAATTTGTGGTACGCCAACACCTGTCACGATACGAGTCGTACAGATAGAACCAGGGCCAATACCCACTTTAACTGCGTTAACACCCGCTTCGACTAAGGCTAATGCACCTTCAGCCGTAGCAACGTTACCACCGATAATTTGCAAATCAGGATGTTTAGCGCGAGTTTCACGAATGCGTTGTAAAACGCCTTCGGAATGACCGTGGGAAGAATCGATAAGTAAAACGTCAACACCGGCTTTAACCAGAGCGTCAACACGCTCTTCATTACCAGCGCCCGCACCTACGGCGGCACCAACACGTAAACGGCCTAACTCATCTTTACAGGCATTCGGTTTACGTTCGGCTTTTTCGAAGTCTTTAACTGTGATGAGGCCTTTCAGCTTATAGTTATCATCAACCACAAGAACTTTTTCGATACGATGTGAGTGCATCAATTTTTGCACTTCATCTAATTTAGTGCCTTCGGCAACAGTGACTAAACGCGCTTTAGGCGTCATCACTTCTTCTACCGTTTTGCTCCAATCTGTCACGAAACGTACGTCACGACCAGTGATGATACCGACCAGCTCATTGGCTTCGTTGACCACGGGATAACCCGCAAAACCATTCTTCAGTGTTAACACTTTCAGATCGGCTAAGGTCGTTGATGGGGTCACAGTCACAGGTTGTTGAACCACGCCCGCTTCGTAAATTTTTACTTTACGAACTTCTTCGGCTTGTTTTTCAATACTCATGTTTTTATGAATAAAGCCTAAACCTCCTTCCTGCGCCATCGCGATCGCAAGACGAGCTTCGGTAACTGTGTCCATAGCGGCAGACACAAGTGGGATATTCAATTCAATGGTATTGGTCAGGCGAGTTTTTAGAATGGCGGTATTTGGGAGTACAGTCGAATGCGCAGGAACAAGCAACACATCGTCAAAAGTAAGCGCTTCTTTAATTAAACGTAGCATATGCAACATCTCCCCAGTTGAGTAGGATTTAGAGGTGAAATATTGCGGCGGGATTATACCTTGCATATCGCCACTGGTAAATGGAAAATAGTAAATATCCCCATTTTATTGAGTTATTCGATGCAAGGCACCAAAAACAACATTTATACTGTCTCGCGGCTCAATGGTGAAGTCAGACAAATTCTCGAGGGGCAACTGGGTAAAATCTGGCTCAATGGCGAAATATCCAACTTTTCCTCCCCCAGCTCAGGTCATTGGTATCTCACCTTAAAAGACCACTCTTCACAGATCCGTTGCGCCATGTTTAAGGGCCGTAACCAAACGGTCAGCTTTAAGCCCATCAATGGTCAGCAAGTACTGGTCAAAGGCGCGATCAGCGTTTATGAACCCAGAGGCGACTATCAATTATTAATTGAGTCCATGCTGCCCGCTGGGGATGGATTACTCGCCCAACAGTTCGATGCACTCAAGATGAAGCTCGCCGCCGAAGGATTATTCGCCGCCGACACCAAAAGATTGCTACCCAAAAATATTCAACGCATTGGCGTTATTACGTCACCTACGGGTGCGGCGATCCGTGATGTATTACATGTATTGGCAAGGCGCGATCCTTCGATTGAAGTCATTATCTATCCGACTCAAGTTCAGGGCGAAACCGCAGCACAGAGTATTTGTCAGGCAATCAATATCGCCAACCAACGTTTAGAAGTCGATGTATTACTGCTCACCCGTGGCGGCGGTTCGCTTGAGGATTTGTGGTGTTTCAACAGCGAAGCCCTCGCCCATACGATTTATAACAGCGCCCTGCCCATTGTCAGCGCCGTCGGCCACGAGGTTGATACGACTATCAGTGATTATGTTGCTGATATCCGCGCCCCAACACCGTCTGCGGGCGCGGAGCTATTATCACAAGACAGTGGTAATAAAGCGCAAAAACTCGCCACAGCCTTATCGCGCCTGCAACAAAGCGCGAAACATTATCAGCTTAAACAAGAAAGACGACTTAGTTTGCTAGAGCACAGACTGCAACGCCAGGACCCTAAACGGACTTTGCAGCAGTTCGAACAAAGATTCGATGAGATGCAATTACGACTAGAGTCCGCGCTGTCGAATCGCTTGCATCTGCTCAGCCGCCGTCAGCAGTTGCTCGCAAGCCGCCTTGAACAGCAATCTCCCAAGCATAAACTCGCCATTGAGGGTAACCGCTTAAGTTATCTTGCGAGCCGCTTACAGGATGCATTGCAGGACAAACTTAGCCAAAGTGAACAGCGGATAAAATACGCGGCCCATCAACTCGAAACCGTCAGCCCGCTTGCAACCCTAAGCCGTGGTTACAGTATTACAACCGACGCAAACGGCGCTGTTATCACATCAGCGAGTCAACTTAGCATAGGTGACACTATGACGACCCAACTACCCAACGAATGCGTCATCTCTACCGTTACTTGCCTGCCGTAAAATAAGCATTGATATTATATGGCGGTTTCTGACTGTATATGTGGCATAAAATAATAAGCTTTATGCCGCAGCAGCATTGAGTATAGTATCAGATAATCTAAACACATTAACAAGACTGACTGATTTAAGAAAAATAGACTGCAATTATTTTATATCTAAACTATCGTTTGATACTTTTTTAAACATATTAACCAACACCCTTAAACTTTTGTGTTGTGAATACTTTTTTGAATAAAGGCATATTGGCCCAGAGACATTATTTTGAGTTGGTCCATGGCATACTTCTAGATTATCATTATTGCTAATCATCACATTAGGCAATAGCCCAATACCCACCCCATATTCAATCAAACGCTCTGCAAAATCAGGTGTATCTATAATTAATTTTCGTTTGAATTCTTTATTTCGATTTAAGGCTGTAGACAAGTCATGCCAATGATCCCAAGCCTTTGAATGAACAAGAGTTGGACAGGGTAAATCAAACTGTTTATTAATTTTTTTTGCCCAGCTAAATTTCAATGTATCAATCACACCTTCGTTGCAATATCGAGAATGATTATCAAACAATCCTTCAGTAATGACTATATCTGCCTCTTCCTTATCCAACCAACTTTTTATAGCAGTTAATTCACCTGTTTTTATGTGAAATAAATTATTATCCAATAACTCATTTGTCAAATAAGGTGCGACATACTTCAAATAAAGTCTTGGCTGAGTCACAACAACTATGGGTTCTTCTTCAAAAAAATACTCAACTACACTGTCAAACTCTTTATAACTGGTCACGATTTTTTCAGCGACTAAATATAGCTTCTCACCTTCTTTAGACAAAGAAACTCGGCCTTGCTTCCGAATAAACAAGATTGTATCAAGATCTTTTTCAAGCTTTATGATTTGCCCACTGACATTGGGCTGCGTAGTTTCTAATATCTCCGCAGCCCGTGAAAAGCTAGAATACTTTGCTGAAAAATAGAAAGCATGAATAGTGCTACAGCTAATCATAAATTAAAACCTTGATTTTAAATAATTAAAATATAGCCCAAGACATTACTTGTCAGCCAACAAAAATATCACAACACGTGTCAAAAGTAACAAATTTAAAATTATGGTGAGCTAGATCTACAACTAAAAATAGAAACCAAAGTTTATATTAACTCTTTTATCCCAATCATCACCCACTTCAGGTAAACCTATATGATCATTATTGGCTGTTGAAAATGTCATATTTTTCCCCATAACAAAGTCGATCATTGTGTAGGTAGGGCCTGCAGAAATGGCCATACCAGTGACGTTTTGCATACTGTTATCGTAGCTATCATCATCAACATCTGGCGCTGAAGAATCCCCTGATGATTTACAAATAAATCATCAAATTAGGGTGGAAGCGCATCTTGTTGCATGATCAAATGGTTTCGCTAAAAACTACACTTGGACAACAAGATGCGCGAAGCCAATATCCTACAACATTCTTTACACCAATACTGCCCAGAACTTCACCTAAAACGATTAAACAGCTTGATGCTGGCCTCTAAGGCACTGATTGAATGTAAGACACTGACCTTGACTGAGTTAGGTCGA
>NZ_JAKKSH010000035.1:0-48789 GCF_025653395.1 Shewanella sp. SW24 | reverse complement strand
TGATGGTTCAATGCCTGTTGTGGCTAGTTGGTTTACACGCACAGCAACAGGGCTGGGATAAGCATTTTCAGGCCAATACCATTGGGCATCGAACGGTACTCTCAACGATTCGCTTGGGATTGGAGGTACTCAGGCGGCCTGATTATCAAATCACGGAGAAAGAATTGCTGGCGGCCTGGGTATTATTCGCCAATCAGTTGCTCAAATATGGCTATGCTATGGCTGATTTATGAGGGGATCCTTCAGCACTCCGCACTCGGACCTTTTGCCCCAGTATCTGATATTGTTAAAGAAGAGCACGAGGCATCACGACTAGCCTGAACCCCTTGAGCAACTGCCTTAATCGTAAAGCTTGATTCACCACTTGATGATACAGAGTAATGTTTATGCTCAGTGATATAAGGGTTTGCCCCTACAAGTTTTGTTAAATCAGTAGCATATTTTTTATTATCGAGATAATACTGTTCCTGCAAGTTTGCTATACGCATCAAAGCAGCTAACCCTTCTGATCTTGCACTCTGAGCAATGTATTGCGTATAAGAAGGGTATGCAATCGATGCCAAAATACCAATGATCACGACGGCGATCATCACCTCTATCAGGGTAAAACCTTTAAGTTTAACCTTCATAAATTAATAACTCATTCATTTATATGATAATAAATTTTATTAACACCTAACCCAGAAGCAACGTTGATTGTACCTGTATAATCCCCATTTTCATTTTTCTCACCTTTACCAACTCCAATAATATAGATATACGGATCTTTACCGGATTCAGGTGCAGGAATAACAATCTGCGGTGTATCCGGTACACGTTCACCCAGTTCATAATATAATTGAGAAAAGGATCTCGTTCCTTTGTGCAAATCGAACGGATATAACTTGCCAGAACCAGACACCAAACACACGTTATCGGCAACCGAGTCAGCAGGGGGAGAATAAGAAGTGAAATAAACTTTGCCTTGGACAATCAAGGCAGCTGTTAAACTCTTTTCACCTAGACCACTAAAATCATAGAACCAGCCGAGTTTTTTACCGAAACTTATGTTGTCGGCTTCAGACGCAGGTGCAGTAGAAGTCACATCATAGAGATCATTGATTGTGATCGCCTCGGGAACATCACCGCCAGTAAAACTCTTAGTCACCACATTACGATCTTGCAATGTAAAAAACATATCATTGATATCAGTAGATGATGGGTGGGGTCGCGTTCCACTTCCAATCACCACCGCATCATAGGGAACATTTTGATAAGTTTTAGTCGTAGTAGTACCACTCTCTGTTGTCACCTTAACTTCGGATAAATTAGTAAACATCGTTTGTGCTACAACAGGTTCTGCATAAAAACGACGATTATTACTATCAGTACCACCTAAAGAAGCAAATTTAAATGCACTCCAACTCGACTTACTTGCACTTGGAAGATCAATGCGCCAGACATTTGCACCGACATCGGAGGCATAAATCCTATCTGTATACCCATCATTATTACTATCAAGTACGGCGACTGAGTTTGGAATGCTATCCTGAATACCCGAAAGTACTGTTGCACCCGATGCAGAGCCACCAAATGAATGAATCAAAGTTCCCTTCTCTGCATCGACAATATAAACCGCACGACCTACCGGAGAAGATGAAGGAGTTGCATCAAAACTAACATCGTAGCCACCACCAAAAATGAGTACAGGCTTTTCATAACCAACGATTTTCGTCACTATAGGCTCAGACCATGTTTGTCCAAGATCAGAAAAACCATCCGTTGATGGATTAATAGTCCACATTAGAGAAGGGCTATCAGGGTTTGTCACATTGAGGGCATAATAAGACGAACCACCTCGACGCATCCCCATATAGACCCATGCTTTAATCACTTTACCCTCAGCATCAGTTTCTGTGTAAGCAACTGGAGATGAATCCATTCCGTATACTGTGTGTACACCTGAAGGATCATTACTTCTCAGTTCTGTTAAATTAGGCAATAACTCATAGGGAATAAAGCCCCAAGTCTCTGATACAGATTCGCCCGCATCTTTAAACATATGCACAACACCTTGATTAGTGCCAAGCATGATACGAATATCAGTCGCGTTTTTTGTGCCGAAATTGAGTGCAAGTGGCTTAGAATGAAGAGGATCACCCATAACATCATTACGTATATCTGTCGTACTACCATCTTTATTATCGTCGTCGACATCTATCCCATTAAGCCAATTTAACGTATTAGCAAGCTCATCTACGCTAGTTCTCATATAGCTAGCTAGCGCAGCATCACCGCCTGCTGCAGTTTGTGCATTAGCAAGTGTTAAGGGCGTTAAACTGGAGGACCCATTTAAGTTACTTACAATATTCCTAACTTCTTGCTTTCTGATTTGTGCCGCGACTCCGCCGACTTCAACTTTATTCCCATCCTTTTGCGCAACACAATCCGACCATATAGTACAGGCACCATCTTTAATATTGCCGTTATCTGCTATAGCTGCATTCCCTTTACTATCAACCAATGTTCCATCTGCGGTTACTTTTAATTTTTTTAAATTACCGCTCCAACGAGGTCCTTTGCCTGGGAGAAACATAGCGTAATAAGCGGCATCAAATGTCTGAGTCCTATCAAAATTATTACTAGCAATACTTGGAGATGTAAAACTTGAATCAATATTCAAAATATTTGATAACGCATCATTAAGTGCATTCTGTAGTTCAAGACTGTTCTGAGCAGCAAAATATAAACCACCACCTCTTTTAGCCGTCTCAGCAAGTAAAGGTGCGGCATCTTCTGCACCTTTACTAAAACCAATAGTATAAGTACGAACATTCTGCATTTGTTCAGTATTTGAACTGTCCAATTTGTTAATTAAGTCGTTATTAAACATATAACTAGCTAATGCGGGCAAATAGCTTGCTGTATCTAGATTTTTAGAAAATGAAGAGTAATCCCCTTCCTTACTTCCAGTGGCAGTTAAACTAATAACGTCATTATTCGCATTTTTATCAACTGTTGGAGAGCCATCAGTGACATAGATAACATAAGCAATATCCGTACATACTTTAAATGGACTTGCGTAGTTACCACTCTTCTCCACTGAACTATCATACGGGGGTTTATTTCCTACATACGAGCCATAATCAGTATCACTATGACCATATTTAACGCCCTTACCTGCAAAGTAACGGTAAGCTTCATACATAGTCTCACATAATGGCGTATTTGTTTTTGCTGGCAAACTATCAATAGTAGATAATAAACTAGCACGCGTACTATCCGTCATCTGAGTAATGCCAGATACAATTCGACCACCGTCTCGATTACCTTCATTTGGATAATTATAATTAAATACAGCAAGTCCAAAATCCACTGTTGGAGTTGAACTAATAATATTAGAAATCGCTTTCTTCGCAATTTCTAGTCTTGAAATTTTTACCGTTGGTAATTTTCCCGCTTTAGATAATCCGTACCATCTTAAGTAATTATCAGTGTACAAGGTAATAGGTTGTCCAACACCAAAGTCAGTATTATTAGCTGCGGCTAAAGCATTGGTCCAAGTTGTTCCTGGTAGTGAGGAAGTAAAATATGGATACGCTTTCTTTTTACTACCTGACCCCGTTGTTACCCCGTTAGCAGGAAATCCATTAGGATATGATGATGAATTACTCGGATTTATTTGAGAAATATCTTCCCAACAATCAATTACTTTTATTGCTGTACCGTTTGTTTCAGGTAGTTCTTTCCAAACACCAGTAGTACCACTTGATGTGAACTCTCTTATATACCCAGTAAAACGACCAAACTCTGCTAATGCAGCTTTGCTTTGACTACATCCATTTAAACTAGCTTTAAAATTACGCTTATCAGAGCTAGTATCAGGGGTGGGTAATCCTCCACCGCCAACAGCATAATAAATAAGAGTATCACTATACCCAGAACCACTTACGGCTGGGTAGTCATAGTTAGGGTCATAATCTACAACCTGAGTAATTTCTTCAGTCGACATACTTCCTGAGTTATCAAATATAACGAGCACTTTAGGTCTTGCGCCCGTTCGAGTTGTTGATTCTTTTACATATAACTCAGTATCATCGGCAAAAGTTGGTCCAGACGAAACAACCATCGCAGACAATATAAGACTAGCCAGCTTCTTGATTAACATATATCACCACCCTGTCCCAGCGATAACTTCTTGCTCCACTAACATAACAACTGTAAGTTGCCCTAAATTATCACGCCCAAAATTAGCAGTACTTCTAATTTCTACTCGACGACAATCTATAAAAGGTGTTGGTTTAGGGCTTCGTTGACAGGCAACATCTTTCGCACTAATAACTACGTTACCAGCTGCATCCACTTCAAATGGGCTTGGTGTAAATGTTTGCTGGGAACCGAACTCTGTCGTAGTCATAACATTAGATAAGGTTGTTAAACTCGTTCCTTTATTAGCTTCTATCGTAGCTACTAATCCACCATCGGCGATTGATTTTGCTTCTATACGCTCAGAGCCAGCTCCAGACATACGCATGGACTGGGTCGAATTAACAGCCAAAGCGACACCTATAATAGTCATAAGTAACAATATGATAAGTGCAAAAAATAATACAATTCCTTTTTGCTTTTTCATCTTACCAACCTTCTAATTTCTAATTAACACTGGATTAGCCAGCACCATAGTCGTCGAAACTATCTTGCGTCGATAATGATCATTCAAATTTTTAATTTCCTTATCGCCCAGAGTGTAAGTAGTTTCATTGGTATAACTTTTATCTTCATCAATAGCGCGAACCAACAAGAAAACCCTTAAGGCAACAAGTCTTTGAAATAATTCGTTGTCCCACATTAATGTGGTTACATTTTCTGCTGGCATAAAACTATCGGCGGTATCATCTCCATTACTATCAAAACCATAAAGAATACGCATATTCTCAATGCCTTCAACTAACTGCTCTTCGTTATTCATGCCATTATTCTTGGTTAATGTTTTTCGGCGTAGAACAGGTACAGAACCATCATTTTTAATAAAATAAATATGATGCTGATATTCCCAAAAACGAGCATTTTCGAGTACTGGATTGGGAGGATTACCGCCTTTAAACATCACAGCTTCACTCGAAGTTGCAGCCATATAAAAACGCTCGCCATTGGGATTAGTCACTGGTGGGCCAACTAATCTTTTAATTTGAATGACATCCGTATTCTGATTCACACCTGATAAGCAACTTAATGTATCCCCACTCTCGCCCTCTTCATATCCCCATAGACGCCTAAAGTGTGCAGGTTCAGCATTAGGTAAAGTACCGTTATTTACGCCTGCACCAATACAATCATTTGCAACACCATCCCTCAAGGTCATATTGGTTCCAAGTACAAAATCTGTTCCCGTTATGTCCCCCATAAAACCTAACTGACTAATGTCTCTTTCCATGAGTGACAAAGCAATTCGTCCATTTTCTTGCAATTGGTTAAACTGGCTCGTTGTGATCACATTGGAAGAAGACATACTAAACATGCCAAAAAGCCCAAGAGTGAGAAATAAGCCAATGACCATAGAGACCATTAGCTCAACCAGCGACATCCCTTTCTCACAGTTTTTTAAATTATCCATACATAGTTAACCTAAATAATCATTGTCGAAAGAATAAAAAGCCGCCTACGCGTACCAATATCTTCTCCACATTCACTCCCAGAATAACTTGTACCCGCGCCCTCTCGGATCCCTCTCCACGCAATTGCGACCGTTACAGTTGAACCATCTACATTAATGCAAGCTGTTGGAGAGTCTAACCCACCAACATTCTGGCTATCCATAACTTCGGCTGCCCCCATAAAACTCTGTTCCCACTGGTAAAGATCCCAAGCTTCAGTCTCTTCTGGAGTACATATACTCACTGCGCCAACAGCAACGTCACAAACATTACCGGGTTTACCCAGAGAGCCTGTATACTCACCATCGTAATTGACCAGTTGTGTTCTATTAAGCTTCATCCGGTTGATAATATCATTTGCATAATAGGAGGCTTGAGTTTGCTGAAAGGATTCAAAGCTGCCACGCTTTGCAACAATATGCAGATTAAAAATACCAATTAAGCCAATGACTAAGATCACTAACGCAACAAGCACTTCAATTAATGAGAAGCCCCGTTGAAATCCCCTTTGTGTCAACCTTTCGATTTTAGCCATATTTTTGACAAGCTTTTCAGCTATTTACCTTTTAAAATCTTAGTATTACGATAAAAATCACCAACAGTTAATAATAGATGAGTAAAATGTAAGTAGCCAGTAACATTAGCACATAAGCATTGACATCATTATGCTTTGAATGAATTTGAGACAATAAAAAAGAGGCTTATAGCCTCTTTTTTATTGTCGATTAAACAGTACACAGATTTAACGTAATTCGGCTGGCACAGCAAAAACAGTGTCTTCTTTACGCCCTTCAACTTCAGTCACAACACTAGGGGCAAGTTTAGCGATTGCTTGAACAACTTGTTGGACTAAGACCTCGGGGGCTGAAGCTCCTGCAGTGACGGCTACACGTGTAACATTATCAAACCAACTAGACTCAACATCATCTGCAGTATCCACTAGATAAGACTGGGTTCCTGTTTTCAATGCTAGCTCGCGTAAACGATTAGAGTTAGAGCTGTTCTTTGAGCCAACAACAATCAACAAATCAACGTCTGCAGATAAATTGCGTACCGCATCTTGACGATTCTGCGTTGCATAACAAATATCGTCTTTTCGCGGACCTTCTATAGAGGGAAACCTTTTCTGTAACGCAACAATAATGTCCAAAGTATCATCTACAGACAAAGTAGTTTGTGTCACGAAGCAGAGATTATTGGGATCGCGCACTTCCAAAGCTTCAACATCCGCAGGCGATTCAATCAGATAAACTCCACCATTAGGATTATCGTATTGTCCCATAGTACCCTCGACTTCAGGGTGCCCTTCATGGCCAATCAGGATGCACTCAATACCTTTGCGGCTGGCACGCGTCACCTGAAGATGTACTTTAGTCACTAAAGGACACGTCGCATCAAAGACTCTCAGCCCTCGCGCCTTAGCCTCTTGTCTCACCGCTTGAGATACACCATGGGCACTGAAGATAACAATGTTGTTATCCGGCACTTGATCTAACTCTTCGACAAAAACCGCACCGCGATCCTTCAGATTCTGCACGACATAGCGGTTATGCACGACTTCATGGCGAACATAGATAGGAGGCGAAAATAATTCCAACGCCCGTTCAACAATACTGATAGCACGATCAACACCCGCACAAAAACCGCGCGGGTTAGCGAGCATAATATTTAAACTTGGGCTAGTAGGATCGAGTTTCATCTTAAAATACCTTTACTACGTCCAGTTCAAAAGTGATCTTGTGTCCTGCCAGAGGATGATTAAGATCGACTGTGATGGAATCACCCGCAACATCACGGACAATACCTGGGATCTCACTACCACCAGGGCCAGCAAAACTCACAATCACGCCAGCCTCTAAACTCATGTCAGCCGGAAAACGGCTTCGATCTAGATAATGGATAGCATCAGGATTGGATTCGCCAAAGGCATCAATCGCTTCAAGCGTGAAACTGTGCTTATCACCTTCAGCAAGCGTCACCAGCTGCGCCTCAAATGCAGGACTTAAAGTACCATCACCCACATTTAATCGAGCCGGTTTACCCGAGGCTTTAGTGCTATCGGCAGTTGAGCCATCAGCAAGCACAATGTTCATGTGGCATAATAATGAACGTGTCACAGTCACTTTTTAACCCCTTCAGCGCTATCAGCTTCAGACTTATCGCTTACAAATGCATCCCAAATAATCAGCACTGCACCGACAAAAATAGCAGCGTCGGCAATATTGAATGCTGGATAATGGCTCTTATTCCAGAAGAAATCGATAAAATCAACCACGAAACCATGCATCAATCGATCGACTAAATTACCTAAAGCACCACCAATCACTAAGGTGTAAGCTAGATTCAGTTTCCACAAAGAAGACGATTGCTTACGCAACCACACAGTTAATAACGTACTGAATCCAATCGCAACAATCGTAAACAGCCAGCGCTGCCAACCTCCAGCTTCACTTAAAAAACTAAAAGCTGCACCATAGTTACGTACATAAGTGAAATTAAAGAAAGGCAATAATTTCACTGATTCATACAAATCAAAATTGGCTAAGACCCATTGCTTAGATAGCTGATCGGCTAAAAACACCAATACAGCTACCCAATACCAACGTAAGCCACTGTCTTTCCAAGTTAATGGCATACAGATCCTTTACGCAAACTGACGAACTTCGCCGTCACCTTCAATATTGGTTACGCAGCGAGTACAAAGTGTTGGGTGAGCCTCAATAGTGCCAACCTCTTCTCTGTGGTGCCAACAACGCTCACACTTCTCGGCAGTGCTTGAAGCAACCACTAATTTCAGTGATGCCAACTCAGTCTCAACCGCTTCCAATGTAGCATCAGCTAAAGGCAATACTTTGGCTTCAGAGGTCAACAACACAAATCTCAGCTCGTCACCGATATGGGTTAATTGCTCAGTCAAGGTAGCATCCGCAAACAAGGTCACTTCAGCTTCTAATGAGCCACCGATACGTTTGTCGCGGCGAGCTTGTTCAATCACTTTGTTGACTTCATTACGCACGGTTAGCAACTGCTGCCAATAGTCATCGCTCAAATCAGTCGCTAAGGTGACTGATTTCAAGCCTTGATACCATTCTTGGGTAAAGACATAAGCATCACGCTCGCCAGGCAGTAATTGCCATACTTCGTCAGCAGTGAAGCTTAGAATTGGCGCAATCCAACGCACCATGGCCTCAGAGATCAGATACAGCGCCGATTGACAACTACGGCGCGCGTGGCCTTCTTGCTTAGCCGTATATTGGCGGTCTTTAATGATATCCAGATAGAAACTGCCTAACTCAACCGAGCAGAACTGCATCAGTTTTTGAGTCACTATATGGAAGTTATATTGATCATAGGCTTCGATGATTTCCTGTTGTAGCGCAGCGGCACGGCGAACAACCCAACGATCTAACGCCACCATATCTTCAACGGCCACTAAATCCTTAGCGGGCTCGAAACCGTTTAAGTTGGCTAATAAGAAACGCGCAGTGTTGCGAATACGACGATAGGCATCGGCACTGCGATTTAAGATTTCGTCTGAAACCGTCATCTCACCGCTGTAATCAGTTGCCGCAACCCATAAACGCAGAATATCGGCGCCTAATTTGTTGGTTACCGTTTGTGGTGCAATGACGTTACCAATAGATTTTGACATCTTACGGCCTTTACCATCGACGGTAAAACCGTGGGTAAGCACTTGCTTATACGGTGCTTTGCCATTCATTGCGGTTGAAATCATCAAAGATGACATAAACCAACCGCGATGTTGATCGCTACCTTCAAGATACAAGTCAACCCCGTGTCCGTGGAATTCAGGACGTGCGGCTACCACTGATGAGAAGGTTGAACCAGAGTCATACCAAACGTCCAAAGTATCAGTGACTTTACGGTATTGTTCCGCTTCATCACCCAGCAATTCTGCGGCATCAAGATCCCACCAAGCTTGAATACCCTGCTGTTCGATACGATTCGCCACGCGTTCCATTAACGACACGCTATCAGGGTGCAACTCTTCGGTTTCTCGGTTCACAAACAGCGTGATAGGCACACCCCAAGTACGTTGGCGTGAGATACACCAGTCAGGGCGGTTTTCAACCATTTTTTCGATACGACTTTGGCCCCAATCAGGGATCCATTGGGTTTGTTCGATTTCTTTCAATGCTTGCGTACGTAGGCCGTGGTTATCCATAGAGATGAACCACTGCGGTGTCGCGCGGAATATAATTGGTGTTTTGTGGCGCCAGCAATGTGGGTAGCTGTGACGGTAAGCCACGTGATTCAGCAAGGCACCTTTTTCTCTCAGTAAAGCTACGACGTTATCGTTAGCTTTAAAAACATGTTGCCCAGCAAAATACTCAGTATCAGGCTTGTATACACCGTTGTCGCCAACAGGGTTTGCGACTTCTAAGCCGTACTTTTGCCCAACAACAAAGTCGTCTTGACCGTGACCAGGGGCAGTATGAACGATACCAGTACCCGCATCAGTAGTAACATGATCGCCTAAAATTGCAGGCACATCAAAATCCAAGAACGGGTGATTAAAGCGGACAAGCTCAAGCGCAGCGCCTTTGGTTGTACCAAGCACTGTATGGCTTTCGATGTTATAGCGAGTCAGGCAAGATTCAACCAAGACTTCAGCTAAAATAAGCGCTTGCGTCACACCGTCTTTTTCGAATTCGACTAAGCTGTAATCCAGTTCAGGACTCAAAGACAAGGCGCGGTTCGCTGGTAGCGTCCATGGCGTGGTCGTCCAAATTACCATAGAGACAGGATGTGAGTAATCGCTTACCCCAAACTTAACCGCAACAGCTTTGCTATCGGCAGCCACAAACGCCACATCGATAGCAGGTGATGTTTTGTCTTCGTATTCCACTTCAGCTTCAGCTAAGGCAGAACCGCAATCAGTACACCAATGCACTGGTTTGACGCCTTTATGCAAGTGACCACTCTCAATCACTTTCGATAAAGAACGAACGATATTAGCTTCCGTTGAAAAATCCATCGTTAAGTACGGATTTTGCCAATCACCCAGCACACCTAAACGGATAAAGTCTTCACGTTGACCGTTAACTTGCTCTGCAGCGTATTTACGGCATTCTTCACGGAATTCTGCCGCAGAGATTTTTTGACCTGGTTTACCCACTTTTTGCTCAACTTTCAGCTCAATAGGCAAACCATGACAATCCCAACCTGGTACATAAGGTGCGTCAAAACCAGACATGGTTTTTGACTTAACAATAATATCCTTGAGGATTTTATTAACTGAGTGACCAATATGAATACTGCCATTCGCATACGGTGGGCCGTCATGCAAAATGAAGGGAGTACGGCCAATTCGGCTATCACGGATCTGTTGATACAAACCGTCTTTTGTCCAGCGCTCTAACATCTCTGGCTCGCGATTTGCCAAATTACCACGCATCGGAAACTCTGTTTCCGGCAAATTCAAAGTAAATTTATAGTCGCTCATTGATCCTATACCGTTAATTAAACTGATAAATTTCAGCCTGCATCATTACCAAATAAAGCTCTGGCTTCATTTGCATCATTTAAAATCTGTTTTTTTAGCGCATCCAATGAGTCAAAAGGTTGCTCATCTCGGAGTTTAGCCACCAACTCGACTTCAACATGTTTGCCGTAAATGTCACCTTCAAAATCAAAAAGATGCACCTCAAGCTGACACACTTGACCGTTCACTGTCGGGCGAAACCCAATATTGGCTACGCCCTCATAAATATCGCTGTTATCCCAATAACATTTAACCGCAAACACACCGCGTACCGGCACAACATTGCGCTTTAAGGCGATATTCGCGGTGGGAAAACCAATTGTGCGGCCAATTTTTTGCCCATGCGCTACACGACCACTCAAGGTAAAAGGGTGTCCTAATAGGCGTCTCGCCTGTTCAAGATTGCCCTTCGCCAATTGTTCACGCACAGCAGTCGAGCTCACTCTTTGCGAGCCCAGCATAAAACTTTGAGTGCTGACCACAGTAAAGCCATATTGGATACCCGCCTGCACTAGCATCTCAAAATTGCCTTTACGGCCTTGGCCAAAACAAAAATCATCACCGACGACGAGGTATTTGACCCCCAGTTTGCGGACCAACAATTCTTCAATAAAATGCTCAGCAGGTTGATTAGCAAAAGTGCGATTAAAGTTAACACACACTAACCGCTCAACCCCGAGTTCATCGAGTAAAATGACTTTATCACGTAATAAACTTAAACGAGCCGGCGCGTTGTCACCGCTAAACAATTCTTGCGGCTGAGGTTCAAACGTCATTAATGTCGATGGCAGCGATAACTGCTTCGCCTTCTGCACTAAGTTCGCAATCACCTGCGCATGACCACGATGGACGCCGTCAAAATTACCTATAGTCAATACACACCCGTGGTGGGATGACAAAATGTTATGTATACCGCGGATTAATTCCATAACGTTAGACAACTGCCAAGCGCAAATCGGCTGATTATATAACAGCTAGCGATGAGAATCAGCAATCAAGCTCCCCGTTTAATTGACCAAGGACGAATTCCGAGCAAAAGCAGACACAATAAGTAACTGACTGCCCCAACTAAAATTAAGCCTATCAAGGCTTTCGCACGATCGAACAAATGCCAATCTAACCAAATTTGTTGTGAAGGCAAAAAGTAATACAAGACTACCACCATCAAGGCTGTAGAGACCACGGCTTTAGCAAAAAACACCATAGTCGGCCTAGAAACACGATAAACGCCAGCTAAATGCAAGCCTCGGTATAGTAATGTGGCGTTAAGCAATGCTGACATCGAAGTCGCAATCGCCAGTCCAACATACCCAAAAGGAATAGCAAACAGCAAGTTAAAGCCCATGTTTGTGATCATGGCAATAATGCCATAACGCACAGGTGTTTTAGTATCTTGACGAGAGTAATAGCCAGGAGCAAGCACCTTTATCAGCATAAAGCTAAGCAAACCACTGCCATAAGCCATCAAACTATAGGAAGCCATTTCAACATCATGCAATGAAAAAGCGCCGCGCATAAATAATACCATCAGCATGGGCTTTGCGAGCACGATCAACCCCATCATAGCCGGTAGACCTAGCAGTAGAATCGCTTTAATCCCCCAATCCATCGTCTTGCCAAAGCCCGCACCTTCGTCATTCACATGGTTTCGTGACAGCGCAGGTAAAATTACAGTAGCAATCGCGATCCCAAACAATCCTAAGGGAAATTCGAGTAAACGGTCGGCATAATAGAGCCAACTTATTGAACCCGTCATCAAAAAACTGGCGATAAATGTATCAAATAGCAGGTTAATCTGTGAGACAGACACGCCGAACAATGCTGGGATCATCAAAGTTCTGATTTTCACCACGCCCGGGTGATGCCAGCCCCAAGAAGGCTTGACGAGCGCATTTTCACGCAATAAAAAGGGAATTTGAAATAGGAACTGAATCAAACCACCACAAAAAACGCCCCAAGCCAAGGTAATCTCAGGCTGGGTCGATGTAGGCGCATAGAAAATAGCCGCCGCAATAATTGCCACATTGAGAAATACGGGTGTAAAAGCCGATACCGCAAAACGGCCTCGGGTATTTAAAATTGAGCCCGCTAATGCCGTAAATGTGATAAACCACAGATAAGGAAAAGTAATTTTAAGCACAACGGTAGCGAGTTCAAATTTAGCACCATCTGGCTCGTTGTTAAGCCAAGCGATGAACCAACCACCACCGAATAAAGCTGACAACACAGGTGATGCAACCACCCCCAAAAGGGTCACTATTGTCACTAGTAAACCTAATGTGCCCGCAACTTTACTCAATAAATCACGAGTCTCTTCTGCGGTATGTTTCTCTTGGTACTCAGTTAAAACAGGTACAAACGCCTGTGCAAAAGCCCCTTCAGCAAACAAACGGCGTAAAAAATTAGGAATTTTATTTGCAAAGAAAAACACATCAGCACTTGTCCCTGCGCCCATCAAATTAGCAACAACCACATCCCTAACTAGACCTAAAACTCGGGATATCAATGTCATAGCACTAACAATCAGGCCAGATTTTAATAATTTTCTACTCAAACGTCCCCCAGACCCATATCGAATTGATTAGGTGATACATCTCAAAAAATCGATTCAGGCTCTGTCACACTGCGGTAATAGCTGCTAGAATTGCGCCACATATTACACGAGTTGGGTCGAAGATAGCCAAGGCAGGTTGGATTAATTTATCTTTATGATGAATATTCAATCATAGTCATTGACAAAGTGACTAAATGCAGGCATATTCCTCGGCCTTTAAAAGTATCAAATCCAGTTTTTAGGAGTTGCACCTTGGCTAATAGCAAGTCTGCAAAGAAGCGCGCGCTTCAATCTGAAAAGCGTCGTCAGCATAACGCCAGCCGTCGCTCAATGTTACGTACATACGTTAAAAAAGTAATCGCTGCAATTAAAGCAGGCGATCACAAAACAGCAACAGAAGCTTTTGCTGTTGCACAACCAATCGTTGACCGTATGGCGACTAAAGGTCTTATTCACAAGAATAAAGCCGCTCGTCAAAAGGCACGTTTGAACGCTAAGATCAAAGCAATCGCTGCTTAATCTATAACATAGCAAATGAAAAAAACCGGCAATTGCCGGTTTTTTTATACCTGAAAAACACTATTAATGACAATAAATGTTGTTCAATAAGTGAATCATCTCCCGTACTTCATCACTCTTGAGTGAATAAAATACCGTTTGCGCTTCTTTGCGTGTGGTTACTAAATTATCTTTGCGTAACCAAGCAAGATGTTGTGATAGTGCCGATTGACTTAAGCCTAATTTTTTATTCATTTCGCCAACGCACATTTCTCCTTCATTCAATAAATAACAAAGAATAAATAAACGGCGTTCGTTCGCGAGTGCCTTTAATAGCACTACGGCATGATCGGCTCGCTCCTGCATTAATTCAATATTCATTACGCACTTTCTCTCCTAAAACTAACCCCTGCGCTAATATAGCGTCGCCTTACGGATATAGTCGGGACATAAAGCACACTTTTTGCTAGATTGTTTTTAAAAATGGGACATGCTTAATAAAAATAAAGGAAATCTAATGAAGCCCTATCAAACTACACTTCTCTCGAGTCTTTTAATCGGGAGTTTAAGTGCGTGCCAAACTCAAGTAGAAACTGCCCCTAGTGAAGTCATTCAATTACAACAGGCAGCATTATCTTCGCAATTAAGCTATGACTTAGTCGAATCACTCACGGTTGAAGTGGGTCCAAGACTTGCTGGAAGCCCAAAAGATATCCTCGCCGTTAATTGGGCGATAAATAAACTGACCAGCCTTGGTTTTGACCGTGTTTATAAAGAAGCCGTACAAGTGCCAATTTGGGAGCGCGGTGAAGCCAAAGCCAAAATCACCGTCCCTGTAGAACAGCCGTTGGTCATTACTGCGCTTGGTGGCAGTATTGCGACTCCTGCTGGAGGTATACAAGCTAAAATCGCGCGCTTTGATAGCCTAGAGGCATTACAACAAGCCAAGCCTGAAGAGGTGCAAGGTAAGATTGTTTTTATTGACCAAAAAACAGAGCGCCATATCACTGGTGAAGGTTATGGTAAAAGCGTTGGTGGCCGCTCGAAAGGGGCAGTCGCTGCAGCACAAAAAGGCGCAGTTGCTATCGTGATCCGCTCTATTGGCACAGATCATGACCGCATGGCCCATACTGGCATCATGCGCTACCAAGATGGCGTGCCTAAGATCCCCGCGGCTGCCATGTCAAATCCCGATGCTGATTTGGTTGGTGCATTGCTAAAACGCGATCCTAATGCCCTGCTCGAATTGCATATGTCGCCAAAAAACTTAGGTTTTAATACTTCTTACAATGTCATTGCCGAAGTAACGGGCAGTAGTAAGCCCAATGAAATAGTGCTCATTGGTGCTCATTTAGATTCCTGGGATGAAGGTACTGGCGCGATTGATGATGGCGCTGGTGTCGCCATTGTGACGGCTGCAGCCAAGCATATTCAAGATCTCCCCATAAAACCCGCTCGCACAGTTAGAGTCGTGCTATATGCCGCTGAAGAAGTTGGGCTCGTTGGCGGTAAAGCGTATGCAGAGGCTCATAAAGCGGAATTACCGCTGCACTACATAGCTGCAGAGTCTGATTTTGGGGCCGGTAGAATTTATCAAATCGACACTAAAGTGAATGAGAACATATTCACAGAAGTACAGCAAGCGCTCAGCCCTATGTCATTCAATGGCGTTGCACTGGGCAATAACCAAGCTTCAGGCGGGCCAGACGTGTCTATGCTCCCCGCCTTAGGTGTTCCAGTTGCATCTTTGAGGCAAGATGGCCACGATTATTTTGATTACCATCACACACCGAATGATACCTTAGATAAAATCGACCCTGCCGCATTGGCTCAAAACGTCGCCGCCTACGCACAATTTGCTTATATCATGGCAAATTCAACGGTGACATTAACGCCTTTAGTCACCCAATCTGAAAAATAGGCCATCAATGATATAGAGAACAGCATTAGCTGTTCTCTATCAATTAACATCTTATCGATATTTCGCTATTGCTCTTCACGTAAAAACGTTGGATTTGTTAGGGAACTCTGCTCTTCACTATAATAATAACCAGCAACATTAAATGCTTTTAATTCATCTAAAGTGTTAATTTGATGCGTAATGAGATATCTCGCCATCATGCCTCTAGCACGCTTAGCAAAAAAACTGATCACTTTATATTGACCATTTTTACAATCTTTAAATATGGGTGAAATTAATTGCCCTTGAAGTTTTTTAGGCTTTATTGCTTTGAAATATTCATTAGATGCAAGATTGACAATAATATCACTACTCGTTTCAGCAAGCGTTTCATTTACCGCTTGAGTTAACGTCTCTCCCCAAAACTCATATAGGTTTTTACCTTTAGGATTAGAAAGTGCCGTGCCCATTTCTAAACGATAAGGCATAATTAAATCCAGCGGTCTGAGCAAACCGTAAAGTCCAGATAAAATACGTAGTTGTGACTGAGTTCGAGCAATTTCATCTTCAGACAATGTATCAGCATCAAAGCCAGTATACACATCGCCTCTAAAAGCAAAAATGGCCTGTTTTGCATTATCTAAACTAAAATCTGGCCGCCACTCCCCAAAACGTGCCGCATTTAAACCCGCAATTTTATCGCTCACTTTCATTAAAGTGGCGATGTCTGTAGGGGTCAATTGCCGACACACTTGGATCAACTCCTGACTATAAGTTAAAAAATCAGGTTGTGAATACACCTGCGTCAGTGGCGGCTGTTCAAAATCTAAGGTCTTCGCCGGCGAAACCAATATCAACATCAAAAACTCCCAACAGAAACAAAAATATATGCCTATGATACTGAACGAGCATAAAAAAACCACGCTTTAACAGCGTGGTCTTTTCGATTACAACAATCAGTAATGCCTATTGTCGATGCGCTAGGCTAATTAAAGCTTTTTAGCCGGCACAAGACTGGTATCTTGCCAAATATCATCATCAAGCTGATCCATCAACTCAGGAAATTTACTACGATCGAATTCTGGAGTCTTACCCGCTTTGATCTGTTCGCGATAATCATTGATAACGCGAATTGCCAGACCCGATAATAGTAATAGAGCAACAATGTTTACCGTCGCCATCAATCCCATCGAAACGTCAGCCAAGTTCCACACTAAACTTATCTTAGCGACGGCACCAAACATGACCATGCCAAGCACACACAAACGGAATAAGGGCAGTGCTTTGGTACTATTTCCCATTAAATACATCACATTTGTTTCAGCGTATGAGTAATTGGCTATGATGGATGTAAAGCAGAATAAGAAAATAGCCACCGCAATAAATGCGCCACCCCAGTCGCCAACATGTGCAGACATGGCATTAATGGTTAATCGAATCCCATCATCACTCGAGCCAATATCCCCTGATAGCAGGATTATCGCAGCCGTTGCAGTACAGATAACGATAGTATCCGCAAACACGCCCATCATCTGCACAAAACCTTGGGATGCTGGATGATTAGGGTTAGGCGATGCACTTGCCGCGACATTCGCCGCACTGCCCATACCCGCTTCATTCGAGAAAAGTCCACGAGCAATACCCGCTTGCATTGCCTGCGCGACAGTATAAGCCACGCCGCCAGCGGCAGCCTCTTGCCAACCAAAAGCACTTTTCACAATTAAGCTAATAATCGCAGGTAATTGTTCTAGGTTGAAAATAACGATAATGAAGGCTACAAGAATGTAGGCTAAGGCCATAATGGGGACAAGAAATTCAGATACTCGCGCGACTTTACGTAGACCACCGACAATCACAAATCCACTGGCAATCACTAGCCCAATCCCTACATAGGTTGGATTAAAACCAAATACTCGCTCCATGGCACCGGTAATAGTGTTAGCTTGTACTGCATTGAATACTAAACCAAAAGCAATGATCAAAAAGACAGCAAATAAAATGCCCATCCATTTCTGACCCAATCCTTTTTCCATGTAGTAGGAAGGACCACCGCGGAACTGGCCATTATGATCTCGGACTTTATAAACCTGCGCTAAGGTTGATTCAACCATAGCAGTCGCCATACCTAAAATAGCGATAAGCCACATCCAAAATACTGCACCTGGACCCGCTGCACCAATAGCAACAGCAACACCGGCCATATTACCAGCACCGACACGGGCTGCCATACTCGTACAAAAGACTTGAAATGAAGAAAGACCGCTATCGCAACCTTGCCGACTCATGGTCATAACTTTGATGGAATGTTTAAAGTGGGTTAACTGAATAAAGGCAAGTCTAATGGTGAAATAGAGACCAGCTCCTACTAGTCCATATACTAACAACTTACCCCAAAGTAGCGCATTCAAAAAATTAACTATGGTTTCTAACATATTATTTTACTTCTTCCCGTAGCAAATGCTCCTCTAATTGCAATTAAAGGTACAACATCTGTGGTGAATGAATCCTTCCAAGTTAAAGGTAAGAATTTCGGTAGATTTATTTTTTCAAATTATCCTTCCGTGAATTTACAACATCACGGCTACCGAATTCAACGCAGCAAAATAGCACAGTATTCGAAATTGCTCATGTGATCAAGCTCGCGTTTGCACAGTTAAACGTCATTGACATCACGTCTTACAACACTAGCTAAGCTACTGTTAAAGCTAGATTAACAAAAGGTCTAAGTTGAGCTATTATTTTTAACAGCAAAAACAACTTTTAAAATTTGGATGTAGGGCACATTTTTGTAATAAAACTACAAATATAGTAACCCCATAGAAACTTCAATCATCTCTTGTTTGTTTTAGTGAGGCTTAACATGACACAAATACATGAAATCAATGCTCTGAAAAAGTATGTCAGAGCGACAAACTTTCTTGCGACCTCGCAAATTTACCTCAAACAAAACGTCTTACATAAACGTCCACTTGCCCATACTGATATCAAGCCACGTTTACTTGGCCATTGGGGTACCTGCCCAGGTATTAACTTTGTCTATGCCAACATTAACCGCTTGATAGTGAAGCATAACCGCTCTTTTATCTATTTAGTCGGTCCAGGCCATGGTTTTCCCGCTGTACAAGCAAACTTATTCATTGAAGGCTCTTTAAGTCATTTCTACCCAGAAACTATTCCCTACAATGAAACTGGCATCGAAGATATTTGTAAGAAGTTTTCTGCCGCTTATGGTTATCCTTCACATGCAAACCCTGAAGCACCTGGACAAATTCTTGAAGGTGGCGAATTAGGCTACTCACTCTCAGTAGGCTGGGGGGCAGTATTAGATAATCCAGATCTGATCGCAACCGTCTTAATTGGTGACGGCGAAGCAGAAACGGGACCATTAGCCGCATCTTGGTATGCAAACCGCTTAGTTTCACCAGCGACCAGCGGTGCAGTATTGCCAATTGTGCATATTAACGGCTATAAGATTTCCGGTCCTACCCGCATGGGACGTATGAGCCATGAAGAACTGGATCTTGAATTCCGTGGTCTTGGCTATTTCCCCATCATAGTTGATAACGAATTAGAAGAAGATATCTATGTGCAGATGACAAATGCCATGGATACCGCTTATACCATGATCAATGACATTCAACGTCGAGCACGCAGTGGCGAAGACGTAGTTAAACCAAAATGGCCCGTCATTTTAATGCGTACAGCCAAAGGTTGGACTGGTGTCAGTGAATATAAAGGCAAGAAATTAGAAGGTAACTGCGAATCGCATCAAGTAATCGTCAATAAATGTGCCACTGATAAGGGTCATTTAGATGCGCTGGATAATTGGCTTGCCAGTTACGACTTCCAAGAACTCTACCAAATGAATGAAAAAGGCGAACTGATTTTTGATGCCGACATTTGTTCATTAATCCCACCCAAACAACTTGCCTGTGGCCGTCAACATTTAACCTATGGCGGAGAAGTTGTTAGAGCATTAACCAATCCAGATCTTGAAAAACTCAGCTATGGCCCAGAAGTACCACGTGGTCAACGTGGCTATTCAATGCTAAAAATGGGCGAATGGATGCGCGATGCATTCAAGTTAAACCGCGACCAACGTAATCTACGTATTTTTAGCCCTGACGAAACCTATTCAAATCAACTACAAGCTGTATTTGAAGAAACCGATCGTGCATGGCAGTGGCCAATTGAGAGTTGGGATGAAGATATGTCCCGTGAAGGTCGAGTCATTGAACTGCTTTCTGAAAACTTACTTTTTGGCATGCTACATGGTTACACAGTAACAGGCCGCCACGGCATGCTACCCACCTACGAAGCATTCTCACAAGTTATCTCATCGATGGCCGATCAGTACTGTAAATATGTCTACGCCAGCCAAGGCGTACATTTCCGTAAGCCACTGCCAGCCTGTAATGTCGTATTATCTTCATTACTTGAGCGCCAAGATCATAATGGCTATTCACATCAAAACCCATCTTTCCTTGGGGCTATGCTGGAGAAACATCCAAAAATAATCTCGGCTTACTTACCCGCAGATGCCAACAGCACATTGGTTTATACAGAGCGAGCCTTCGCAGACCGTGACAAACTCAATATTCTGGTTGCAGGTAAAAAAGAGTTACCACAATGGCTAAGCTTGGAAGAAGCGCGTAAACAAACAAAAGACGGCGTAATGGTGTGGGATTTTGCCTCAGATGAGAATCCCGATATTGTGCTGGCAGGTTGTGGAGATTATGTCACTCAAGAATGTATGGCTTCTCTAGTATTAATCAGAGAACTCCTTCCAAGAGTGAAAATCCGCTTCGTTAGTGTCACTGAATTAAGCAGTGATGGCTTAGGTAGCCGTAAATTTAAAGAAAAACCTTGGTTAATGGACGAAATATTTACTCAAGATAAAGGCGTGGTATTCAACTACCATGGTTACCCAAATACAATCAAAAAGTTAATTTTTGATTACAAAGGCAGCCGTCGCTTCAGAATTAAAGGCTACGAAGAAGAAGGTTCAACAACAACGCCATTTGATATGGGTGTTCGTAACGGTACATCACGCTATCACCTTGTAATTGATATGGCTTACAAGCTGTTCCAACAGGGCGTTATTGATGAAACTATGCACGTCTCTATCACCACTGATATGCTGCAAAGATTAGTTGACCACCGCAACTATATTAAAGCGAATGGTGTAGACCCAGTGGAAATCGAAAATTGGGTATGGACACGCTAATAGAAACATCTAATTAACATTAGATTGTAATTTAAAGGCATTCTTCGGAGTGCCTTTTTTGCATTAAAAATACCAGTTACAGAATGACAACCATTAAAAGGTTGATCTTAATACTGGAAAAAGTTAACAAACCAAGTGATAATTAACCGCTGGCTAAAATATCAAAGGATCCCCACACTAAGTGCTAGCAATGTTTTGCACAAAACCAGCAAAGCATATTGGTGGAGAATCATAATCAATGGACGTAAATAAAATGATGAAGAACACATTAAAAGTAGTATTACTGACATCTCTGCTTCCACTCGCAGCCAGCGCATCTCAGGAACTTACACCTTGGTATGTTGGTGCCGGTTTAGGCGTTAATAACTATGAGCACGTTGCCACTCAGAACGGTGAAGACAGTCCATACGCTTGGGATGTTTTCGCAGGCTACATGTTCAACGATTACTTCGGTGCTGAAATCGGCTTCCGTGATTTAGGTAATACAGATTGGAACGCAGCGGGTATCAGCAATGATGCAAGCGTAAAAGGTTCTACACTTGGTCTAGTTGGTATTTGGCCACTAGCTAACCGCTGGAGCCTATCTGCTGAAGCTGGTGCAATGTACTATTCACTCGAAAACAGCCAAAACAATGGTGTAACTTCGAGCAAATACAGTACAAATGATTTTGCTCCATATTTAGGTGCTGGTGTTGGTTATAACTTCACTGACAACTTAAAATTACAAGCTAAATATCGTCGTTATGAAAACTTAAATGATGATTACAATATTGTTGAAGCTGATAGCAACTACTGGGGTCTAGAACTGAGCTACCGTTTCGGAACTCCAGTTGCAGCAGCTCCAGTTGCCGCAGCAGTCGTTGCAGCAGCACCTGTTGATTCTGACAACGATGGCGTTTACGACGACAAAGATCAATGTCCAGCAACACCAGCAACTCACAAAGTTGACTCTGTTGGCTGTACTATCTATGAAAACGTGAAGAACAAAGAAGACGTAGGTTCAATCCAGTTTGCTAACGATTCTGCTGTAGTTAAAAATGTTTACTACAAAGACATCGAAAGATTAGCTAACTATTTGAACAAAAACCCAGCTTTCACTGTTGAAATCGCAGGTCACGCCTCAAATGTAGGTAAACCAGAATACAACATGGAATTGTCTGACAAACGTGCTGACGCCGTTGCCAAGATTCTTGTAGAGAAATATGGTATCAGCGGAAGCCGCGTAACTTCTAACGGTTACGGTGTTACTCAGCCATTGGTTGCTGGTGATTCAAAAGAAGCTCACGCTGCGAACCGTCGCATCGAAGCTATCGTGACTACCACAACAAAACAACCTGTTCTGAAGTAATAGTACTTACTGAAGTAAAAAAGTCGCTGCTTGCAGCGACTTTTTGTTTTTGTGGGGTATACACTAGGACAAGCGACGCCCTCTACTGCAGCCAAGATGATAGCCCGTAGCTCGAGCCATACCTTAATAGACATAAAATTGTCATTTTTGTAATTTTTTTACATTCAAGGTTGGAAAAGTTGGCAAAATCGCTTCTAATAGTCATCAGTGAATTCCGAGTTAAAACTGCTACCTGAGAAGGATGTTTTTCATGGCCAATACATTAGAGCAACTCAAGTTATATACCACTATCGTCGCTGACACAGGCGACATCGAAGCGATTAAACGCTACCAACCTGAAGATGCGACCACTAATCCATCACTCATCTTGAAAGCGGCTCAAATTCCTGAATATGAATCCCTTATAGATAACGCTATCGACTGGGCAAAATCACAAAGTACCGATCTCGTGCAGCAACTTGATGATGCCAGCGACAAACTAGCGGTCAATATCGGCGTAGAAATACTGAAACTCGTTCCTGGCCGTATTTCAACTGAAGTTGATGCCCGTTTATCATTCGATAAAGAAAAATCAATCGCTAAAGCCCATAAATTGGTTCGCCTATATAAAGAAGCGGGTGTAGATAAATCACGCATTCTGATCAAACTTGCTTCAACTTGGGAAGGCATTTGTGCCGCTAAAGAGCTAGAGCAAGAAGGCATCAACTGCAACTTAACCCTACTATTTAGCTTTGCTCAAGCGCGTGCGTGTGCCGAAGCGGGTGCTTATCTCATTTCTCCTTTTGTAGGCCGCATACTTGATTGGTACAAAAAAGATACAGGTAAAGATTACAATGCCGTAAATGACCCTGGTGTCATTTCAGTGACTGAAATTTATAACTACTACAAACAACACGGTTTTGACACTGTTGTTATGGGTGCAAGTTTCCGTAATATCGGTGAAATTATTGAGCTAGCAGGTTGCGATCGTCTGACCATTGGCCCTTCTCTATTAGAAGAACTGGCTAATTCGCAAGTTGACATCACACCTAAACTGGCTGCAGCAACGACCACTGTCGCTGCAGAACCCCCATTGACTGAAGCACAATTCCGTTGGGACTTTAACCAAGATCCAATGGCGGTTGATAAGCTTGCCGAAGGCATTCGAAACTTTGCGATAGACCAAGGTAAGCTCGAAGTCATGCTCACGGCTAAGCTCGCGAACTAAGCACTCTGGAGACGGTGAAATGACACTCTTGACCCAAAGCTCAACATGGCAAGCTTTATCAGCACACAGTAAAAATGTTCCGCATATGCGGGAATTGTTTGCAACTGACGCGGCACGTTTCAATAAAATGTCGCTATCAGCCTGTGGTTTATTACTGGATTACTCTAAAAACAGAGCAACAGCGGAAACGCTGGATCTGTTATTTGCGTTGGCAAGCAATAGCCAACTTGAAGCAAAAATCAAAGCGATGTTTGCAGGTGAAATCATTAACACCACAGAGAAGCGCGCCGTACTGCACACAGCGCTTCGCAGTACTGCAGAACAATCGATTATTGCCGAGGGTCAAGACATAGTTCCTGAAGTTCAACAAACTCTAGATAAGATGCAAGGGTTTGTGAACTCAGTGACGTCAGGTCAATGGAAAGGTTACACAGGTAAAGCGATAACCGATATTGTGAGTATTGGTATTGGCGGCTCTTTCCTAGGCCCCAAAATCGTCTCTCAAGCGTTGCGCCCTTATTGGAACCCCGAATTAAATTGTCACTTTGTGGCAAACGTCGACGGGACTTCTATTAGTGAAAAGCTGAAGTTACTGGATCCTGAAACGACCTTGTTCATCATGTCATCCAAATCTTTCGGGACACAGGAAACCTTAACTAATACCCTCACCGCAAGAGACTGGTTCCTGGCGAAAGGCGGTTTGCAGTCTGATGTGGCAAAACACTTTGTCGCAGTCACTTCAAACGTAGCAAAAGCGACAGATTTTGGTATCGATGCAAACAATATTTTTCCTATGTGGGATTGGGTTGGTGGCCGTTACTCTCTCTGGTCAGCGATTGGCTTGCCGATTGCACTTTTGATCGGTATGGATAACTTCAGGGCTCTACTCACGGGTGCGCATCAGATGGATGAGCACTTCGCCACAGCGCCACTGACTGAGAATATGCCGGTTATCATGGGATTACTCTCCCTATGGTACGGAAACTTCTTTAATGCTCAGTCCCATGTCGTATTAACCTACGATCATTATCTGCGAGGCCTACCCGCTTACTTCCAGCAGCTCGATATGGAAAGTAACGGTAAGTCAGTCACCTTAAATGGTACTGATGTTGACTACAGCACAGGTCCCGTCATTTGGGGGGGCGAAGGCACTAATGGCCAACATGCCTACCACCAGTTATTACATCAAGGTACCGCACTGATCCCTGCCGATTTCATTATGCCGCTGCAAAGCCATAATCCTATCGGTGAGCACCATGACCAATTAGCGTCAAACTGCTTCGGTCAAACCCAGGCCTTAATGCAAGGTCGTACTTTTGATGAAGCTTTAGCCGAACTTGCTAATAGCGCATTATCCACCACAGAGAAGCAGCTGATCGCTCAACATAAAGTCATGCCTGGTAACAAGCCGAGCAACACCTTGCTTATGGATAAGCTCACTCCATGTACCCTAGGCGCTTTAATTGCCTTATATGAACATAGAACCTTCGTTCAAGGTGCTATTTGGGATATCAATTCCTTCGATCAATGGGGTGTAGAACTCGGTAAGAATCTCGGTAACGATGTGTTAGCACGCATTGGCGCAGAGCAAGATTCCGATGCTTTAGATGCCTCAAGCAACGCATTGATTAACCTTTATCGACAAGGCAAAATCTAATCGAACAAAAAGCCAGCAATTGCTGGCTTTTTAATTCTACCCCGTTCTTTTTATTAAATTTTCCTGCTTAACTCCGCTCTACTTCTGCATATAACATCAATGACATATCACTCAAAGTTCATTTCAACTTAACACAAATGAAACATAATTCTTGCACCCTGTTTTAAAAATATGTTATTTAATCGCTGACAAAACATACAACAACAGGAGGTTGCCATGGATCGTTTAGATTATGGTTGTGCGCTAGATGAAGTCGTTGAAAGACCCGATCGTTCGCGAGGCTCCAATAAAAAACGTAAATGGCGTGAGATCGAAGCGTTAAAAGATAAGCATCGTTTGCTCAAAGAACTCCAAGAAATCGATAATAACTTTAACTACGACATTGATGCTATCCAGTTGTAATTACATGTTTATATGAGCTAGTTATCATTTCAAACATGAATAGAAAAGCGCCCTTCGGCGCTTTTTTTATTTACAACTATTGGAGCAAACAGAATATAAGCGGGGTATGGTCTTACGAGCAGGAATTTTAAAAAATAAATCAACAACAGTAGCTTACGATGGCACCGAACGTCATCGACACCGATAATACTTTACAAATCCCAACCAACTTTGGCTCACGAGACATAGCTGTCTGAATAAAAGATGTGCTCCTTAGCTGTATAAAAACACCAGCTTAAGCCCACAACATGGGCCCAATAAACTAAAGAGTATTAGTCAGACGCTGTGAGATAAACCCGTAAATCTTCAAATTCTTTCTGCTCTCGATCAAGAAACAAAGGATCATCGATCAGCGATTTCTGACACTCTAACTCAATAACTTGCCAATCTTGCTCAGTTAAACTTTTGGCTAACAAAGGAAATATTTCCCGTTCCTCCATCTGCATATGTCGCTCTTGCAATGCGACATACTCTGCAAAATCAACAATCAGTTTCTCGCGTGCAACCACAATATCACTGAGGATCAAGTTTAAAGTCGCCATCAAGGTGGCCGAGGATTGGATCACCGACTCATGTTCGGCACTCAATTTATCGATAGTATCGTTCGTTTTATGGGCTAGGTAGTAGGCATAAATAATGTCTTCAATGGGATGATGGCAACGTTCAGCATATCCTTGCATATATTCAACAATATCGCGCACGACGCTGAAGTTGATTGACTCACCTTCGGATAGTTTCATCTGCTTGTTTTTTAAAACATTTAGCAATACAGCTATATGTTTATGATCATGCATGAGTCTTTTAAGCATAATGCCTCCTGAATATGGGTCTGACTATTGATACTAGCCAAGTCGTGAACTAACACCAATATAACAGGCTAAAACCTGTTCACTTTATGATGTTGATCAAGTAAATCACATACCAAACAGTAAACAGACCACAAACATTAGCACGTCTCGGCATATTTCAGGGAAATTTAGCTGTTTATCTCACCACTTTGCGATTTCTAATCACTTTTTTATTCGTAAATACCACAACCACATAGTCATTTGGCAAGCTGATGTAATTGCTGTTGTAGCTTTTTAAACTCAAGTCTTAATACTTGCTGCGATTCGATTAGCTGCGCTTCATCGACATCCTTAACTGCAAGATACGGGTAATCCTTGAGCAGTTTTTGTTCCAGCACGAATGCTTGCTCAGTCTCCTTCGCTTCGATAAGGACTTGTAACCGATGTAAATACTCAGTCAATGACACTTGATTGATTTCAGCAGACTCAGATAATTTTGGTGCATTCATAGACCTTGCAGCGATAGCGGGGCTAATTGCATCCTGCTGTTCAGTTGCTCCCAATGCGGCTTTAGCTTGCTGCATTTCCGTCTGTCTTTTATGTTCAGCCACGGCTTCTGTTTGCATGTTTAAAGATTGCATCGCTTCAGTATCAGCCATTCTTGCCATCGTTTGTGGCGCAGGGGCACTCATCACCATAGGACTTGGAGCAAGCGCATCTTCGACTTGAGGTCGATTCAGCACCAGCAGACCAACAACAAGCACTAACGATGCCGCGCTCGATAACGCCCAAGGATGGCGTCGCCAGACGGAACTTGGCGCTTCAACGACGGTTATTTTGCTTTGATGCATTTCAGCTAAGTGAGTTTGCGCCAGCTGTAAGATATCTTGATCAAGTTGCCGCGGTGGAACCTCTAAAGCCTGTTGGCGATACCAAGCTAATACCTGCTGTTGCAGCGCAATCTCATCGGCATTTGAAGAAGAATTACTCATGACCCGCCTCCTGCCATTTAGTGCTGACACAATCTTTTAGGCTTTGGTAAGCATAACGAATACGGCTTTTAGTCGCTTCTAAGGTCACGCCCGCAATGTCGCTAATGATGGCAGCCGTAAAACCCATTTCAATATTCAGGATAAATGCCTCTTTCTGAACTTGGGGTAACAGTGCGATACAAGTCTTTAGCAATAAGCTCTTTTGCGCTTCTTGCCACTGCACATCGGGTTTATCTTGCTCGCCCGCCACAAAAGTATCGAGTCCGGCATCATCTTCATCAGTAGCGACTAAATCCACGGGCTTAACCGCCCGAACATGATCAATCAATAAGTTATGAGCGATACGATATAGCCAAGTAGTAAACTTAGCACTGGCTTCATAGTTAGCCGCAGCGCGGATCACCCGCCCCCAGGTTTCTTGATACAAATCTTCAGCTAACTGCTTATCACCTAACTGGCGCACAAAGTAGCGATAGAGTGCACCTTTGTGCTTCAGATATAACTGTTCAAATGCTTTTGAATCGCCCTTGGCATAGCACAACATCAATTGCTCATCTGAGTGCTCATGGTTTGATAATTGCGCTATTGCTAATGCCACGGGAAATTCCTCATCATTGGGGTTAGCCCCACGAATTTACTTTTACTATTGTAATCTCTCATTGCGCGTATTGCTCTTGTCTCTCACTGGCTCGCCATGAAGCTTATCTTGGGGAGGAAAAGGTTTATCCGTACCATCGAATACCTTCTTAATCGGCACATGACTAGATTGCTCTATGGCCGCGGCGGTTTCCATTAATTGCACAAACTCATGGCGATATCCAAAAGGATCGTCCCCTAATGCCGAACGTGCTAACTGGCTTAACTTAGTATAATCAAATTGATGTAGATAATGGCTGCCATTCAGTAATTGCCCTAATCCTGCAACCGCTGCTGCAAATCTAAAATCATCACTCGCTTGTTCTAACAGCTTAACATTTTGGTCTAACCTGATGGGATAGCTCAGTAACTGACTCTGTGTTTGCTCTGGCAGCTTGTATCTCAGTTTAAGGAAAGCGATTTCTTCACGGCTGTATTTTTCTTGCCCCGTTTGAGCATCAACGCCATATCTGAGTTTATCATTCGCCATCTGCCCTGCTTCAACATATCTTAATTCATATAAGGCAGTCACTGTATGACCCGCGCCAATTTCGCCCGCATCCACCTTATCGTTGTTGAAATCCTCCCGTGCTAAAGCACGATTCTCATAACCGATTAGACGATACTCAGACACTAAGGCCGGATTAAACTCCACTTGCACTTTGACGTCTTTAGCAATAGTGAACAAGCTTGAACTTAACTCGTCCACCAGCACTTTTCGAGCTTCATTCAGGGTATCGATATAGGCATAGTTGCCATTGCCCTTATTCGCTAATTGCTCCATGAGTTGATCGTTGTAATTTCCCAAACCGAACCCTAAGGTTGTCAGGCCAATACCATGATCTTTTTCCTTCTCAATCAAGGCAATCAAATCATCAAAATCTGTCATACCAACGTTGAAATCACCATCCGTCGCGAGGATGACTCGATTAATACCATGGGGGATAAAATGCTTTTTCGCCAATTGATAGGCTTGTGTGATTCCTTGCCCACCATTGGTTGAACCACCTGCGCTCAATTGCTCTAACGCATAGGTTAAAGTTTGAGTGTCATTCCCCGACGCGCCATCGAGCACTACACCAGCAGCCCCTGCATAAACCACAATAGAGACTTTATCCTGCGCGCTTAATTGCGCCGTCAGCAACTTGAGTGCAGTTTGCAGTAAAGGCAATTTATCGGCAGATGCCATAGAACCTGACACATCGAGCAAAAAGACTAAGTTACTCGCGCCTAATTGAGATTTAGGTAAGTCATATCCTTTAAGACCAATCCGTAACAGCATCATGTCATCGTTATAAGGGGATGGAGCAAGCTCTGTCGTAACGCTAAACGGCGCGGCATTTTTAGCAGGTAAGGGATAATCGTAGGAAAAATAATTGAGCATTTCCTCAACTCTGACAGTGCCTTTCTCAGGCAAGCGCCCTTCCCTAAGCATCCGCCTTAAGGTGGCATAACTGCCAGTATCGACATCGATGGAAAAAGTCGATACTGGGATTTCTCCTGCCACCATGATGCCATTTTGCACCAGCGGCTCGAATTTATTTTGTGCTAACGGAATCGCGGCATAGTCTGACGGCATTGGGGCTATGTTCATTCCCATCACTGCACCATGGGTAGACATTTGCATCGGCGCCGCGACTCTGGCCATCTCAATCTGAGTAGCATCACGCATTTCAGCACGGCGCAGTGACACTTCTTTATGACTCTGTTCGGCTTGCAGCTCCGCTTGTCGTTGTTGAGCCTCAGAGCCTTTACCGCCACAGGCCGTTAAACTCAGCATGACTAAGAATAAAGCTGCGCTATTGCTCGCCGATATGCTGACGCTTCCCCAAGATAATAAGGAATGTGCAATGGTTTTCTGGGAGTATATTGTTTTCATGTTGAATGCCTTTGATGTTGACCTAAGGCTGTAAACGGCGCAAATGACTAAAAGGGTTAAAGTATCAAAATATTTTACAAACCACTCTTAAATGAGAATCAAACAGCCTCCAAGCACACTATTTATACAAAACAAAGTATTTTCAATCGTTTTTGCAATCAAGCTCACACTGCGTCTTGTATCAGGTCACTAAAATAGAAGCTTGTTACTCGCCTCGCTATTGGACCCACTCGTGTCACACTCAGCTCATTTGTTTTCCCTAAGAATCGCCCACGCACTCACAGAAGCTTGCGTGAAGGATAAGTATTCGTTTAAACGTTTTGGGCAAGATCTTCTTGCAGGTCTCACTGTCGGCATTATTGCCATTCCGTTAGCAATGGCATTAGCCATTGCCAGTGGAGTAGCACCTCAATACGGTTTATACACTGCGATTGTCGGCGGTTTTATTATCGCCATATCTGGCGGCTCACGTTATAGCGTGTCAGGCCCGACAGCGGCATTCGTGGTATTACTCTATCCAATAGCCCAACAATTTGGTTTAGCAGGATTATTAATCGCAACTGTGATGTCCGGAATGATACTCGTCGGCATGGCAATGCTGCGACTTGGTCGATTAATTTTGTATATCCCTGAATCCGTCACCTTAGGCTTTACCGCGGGGATAGGTGTCGTCATCGCTACCTTGCAGCTCAAAGACTTTTTCGGACTCGAGATAGCCCAGATGCCAGAGCAATATCTGGCTAAGTTGATGACATTAGCTCAAGCGCTACCCTCGGTGCATTTACCTAGCCTACTGGTAGCATCCGCGACCTTAGCGACAATGCTACTTTGGCCAAAACTCAAAACACCCGTGCCAGCGCACCTTCCGGCTATTATACTCGGCACTATGTTCGCCTTGGTTCTCAATGCCATGGGTGCAGATATAGAAACCATAGGAACCCGTTTTCACTATCAACTGAGTGATGGCACCACAGGCATGGGAATTCCTGCCGTATTACCCAGTTTCGAATGGCCTTGGCTGCAAGCTGGCGCGAATGGCCAAGCGTTTCAGTTTAATCTCGCGACCTTTCAAGCTTTATTACCAGCCGCCTTTGCCATTGCCATGTTAGGCGCAATTGAATCGCTACTGTGTGCAGTGGTGCTCGATGGCATGACAGGTAAACGTCACAGTGCCAACAGTGAATTACTAGGGCAAGGTATAGGTAATATCATCACACCGTTTTTTGGCGGTATACCGGCCACTGCAGCAATTGCCCGTAGCGCGGCAAACGTCAAAGCGGGAGCTCAGAGCCCGATAGCGGCCATGATCCACGCCATAGTAGTCTTAATTGGTTTAGTCGCCTTAGCGGGCGTATTAGCTTATTTGCCCATGTCAGCCATGGCAGCCCTGCTACTTGTTGTGGCTTGGAACATGAGTGAAGCCCACAAGGCACTACATTTAATTAAAACTGCGCCCACCAGCGATATCATGGTTTTTGTCAGTTGTTTTTCATTAACGGTTATTTTCGACATGGTGATCGCCATCAGTGTTGGAATTATCCTTGCTGCCTTGCTGTTTATGAAAGAAATTGCCGAGATGACAAAGCTTTACGATATCAGCACCAACAAGCGTTATGTGGATCAAGAGCTACCTGCCGATTGGGCTGTCCTTAAAATTAACGGGCCGCTATTCTTCGCTGCTGCTGACCGCATTTTCTCCGAAATCGCGAGTCTCACTGAAGATAAACAAGTGATAGTGCTTTATCTCGATGGAGTATCTATTCTGGATGCGGGAGGATTAGCCGCACTGACGAAGCTGATTGAAAAATGCAAAGCGAATAAGACTAAGCTCATTATCGCCGATCTGCAGTTCCAGCCCATCCGAACGCTGGCGAGAGCGAAGATCCAGCCAATTGAAGGTGTGTTGAAGTTTTACTCGACCCTACGTGAAGCCATGACAGAAGCGCCAGTTATCACTCAGCAAACTGAAATCACTGCGGATAAGCAGACACAGTAAACCAGTAGCACGATCTCAGGGCTTAATGTTGCTGACTTATCTCAAAGGCCAACCTCAGTGTTGGTCTTTTTTATAGCTCCATCACCTCACCTATTCATCGCCGCGAAAGACGTTTTTTCACACGCAAAAACGGGCAGAAATCGCTAGGATCATGGTATTATTCAGCGCCATGATGCTAGCTACCGATGACGGCTAGACAAGCATCAACTGTACCTAGACCTGAAACAAGGTCAAAATATAATTAAAATTAGTGAGTTAAGGAGTTATCATGCAAGCCCTTGTTGCTGTTGTTATGGGTTCTAAAAGTGATTGGCCCACGATGGAAGCCGCCGCTGAGATAATGGATAAACTGCAAGTGCCTTATCATGTTGAAGTGGTTTCCGCCCATAGAACGCCAGATAAACTCATGGAGTTTGCAGCCTCTGCCGCCGAACGTGGTTTTAAAATCATCATTGGTGGCGCCGGTGGTGCAGCGCACTTACCCGGTATGATTGCCTCTAAAACTCGCTTACCCGTATTAGGTGTACCAGTCCAAAGTAAAGCCCTGTCAGGTATGGATAGCTTATTGTCTATCGTTCAAATGCCAAAAGGCATCGCCGTCGGCACCTTAGCCATAGGTACAGCGGGCGCATTCAATGCGGGATTATTGGCCTGCCAAATCCTTGCGAATAACGATACAGAATTAGCGGCTCGTGTTGACGCTTTCAGAGAAGAACAGACCCGTGCGGTACTGGACAATCCAGACCCGAGGGAAGTCTAATGACCCAGACAAACACTAAACCTAAGGTTTGGGTATTAGGTAATGGTCAGCTGGGCGCCATGTTGACCCACGCTGGTGAGCCATTAGCGATTGAAGTTAACGCCGTCGATATCATGACGCCTACGGATGACATTCTACCACTCGCGCCCCACGACATTATTACCGCCGAGCGCGAACAGTGGCCAGAGTCCGCCCTGAGTTTACAACTCAGCTCACACCCCCATTTTGTTAATGGTCCGGTATTTAGCCGTTTAGCCGACCGTTTTAGCCAAAAAAGTCTACTCGACCAGCTCAGTGTTCCCACAGCGCCTTGGACCTTAGTTGACGATAACACCCAAGTCGATACCCTGTATCAGCACTATGGTCCTAGAGTCTTGATGAAACGCCGTACTGGGGGTTATGACGGTAAAGGTCAACATTGGCTAAAAGAAGCCGAAGCGGGTGATATTCCAAACGATTGGCGTAACCTTGCGATTGCTGAGCAAGCGATTAATTTTGATGAAGAAGTATCATTGGTTGGCGTGCGTACTCGCAAAGGCGAATGTGTGTTTTATCCGCTGACGCTGAACTTACATCAGGACGGCATTTTAATGGCGTCGATTTCGCCACTAGCACGCTTAACCCCCTTGCAAGCCCAAGCCGAAACTATGCTCAGCGTTATTATGCACGAGCTTGAATACGTTGGCGTAATGGCAATGGAATGCTTCCGTGTTGGCGATGAGTTACTGGTGAATGAGCTGGCGCCGCGAGTGCACAACTCTGGCCATTGGACTCAAGCCGGAACCCATATGGATCAATTCCAGCTGCATCTTAGAGCACTTTGCGGAATTGCGATCCCACAGCCACAAGTGAATTTTCAGTGTGTTATGGTCAACCTTATCGGTATCGATAATGACCCTCGCTGGTTAAGTTTGCCCAATGCTGAGTTGTACTGGTACAACAAAGAAGTTCGCCCGGGTCGTAAAGTCGGACATTTAAACCTATCAGTGCCAAATCAAACTGTGCTCAACCAGAGCATAGCCGCACTGCAAACTTGGATGCCAATCCAATACCAAGCACCATTAGCTTGGATATTGGCCGAATACGCAGAAAATTCGCGTTAATTCAGTATTTAGTACCAAAATCACTGATATGAAATTGTTCACAGTTTCATATCAGTTTATATTTCAATTTTCGTTATATACTTAACTGAACTCAGTGTGAATACGTTAGTGATGTATAGCATTCAATGATTACTAGCAATGACACAGATAAAGGAATAGTCGAGTGAAATTAAGGGATAATTTCAAACGTAAGACCATAGATCGCTTAGATTATCGCTATCATCTGCTACTGCTTATAGTGCCGATATGTCTATTCATCCTGCTGTTTATCTTTAATGCATCCACAGAAAATTGGACTATCCTGCCCTTACTGTTTGTTTGCATCATTTATATTTTTGCCTACAGCCTAATTTACTATTTGCATCAGGGTCGTTTAACTCGACTATGGCAGCATTTAGAGCAAGTCGTCACCATCAACGATGCCATCTATGAACTCGCCCATCTCTCGAGTCATTATAAAAATGAGCATGCCTTTCTGGACGCCTTACTCAATAAAGCCGTGTACGTGATTAATGGTGCCGAAATGGGCAGCATCATTAAAATCAACGAGGTGAATAATAAACTGTATTTTGAATCTGTCGTGGGGCTCGATTTAGCAAAGCTCAGACAACTGGATTTTACCTTAGAGCAAACTTTTGAATATCGACTCACTGAAGGGAGATGCGATCAAGTGGTGGTCATCAATGATATGAAGAATATCAATGCGGCTAGCACTTTAACGGAAGATGATCAAAAAGTGTTACTCTCAGTGTCGAAGCAGCCGATACGCTCAACCCTGTCTAGCCCTATTCGTATTGATGGCAAACTGTATGCCATGCTCAATCTCGATAGCAGTAGCATTGGCGCCTTTAGCGATTACGACCGCAATCTTGTCTCTATCCTAACTCACGAAGCTAGCAATGCCATTGCGCTCTATCAGAAGTCACTGCAGATCACTAAACTTGCCAATTTTGATCCATTAACAGGGCTTTATAATCGAAAGAATTTTGAAGATGAACTGCACCACTGGCAGCACAAACCTCACTTAGGCAGTTTTTTAATTATTATCGATATGGACAATCTCAAGTCCATTAATGATGCCTATGGGCACCAGATGGGTGATGTTGCCATCAAGCGAACAGCCACCGCCATGCTCACCTATTGGCAAAATAAAGGCATTATTTCCCGTTTTGGTGGAGATGAGTTTGTCGCTTTATGCCATGGGCCGTTAGCTCAAATTGAACAGGACTTAGATGATATGCGCAAAACCTTGAATCAAGGTTCAGAGCTTAGCCTAGGTTTTAGTTTTGGTATTGCGCCGTTTGAAACCGATTGGTATCAATCCTTTAAGACTGCAGATCATGCTATGTATGAGCAAAAGCGTGCGAAGAAAAAAGCCATTCAGGCATTAGAAACCTTCGCAGTGAAAGCGCAATAAATCAATTGAAGTATGGTGCTGCAGCCGATGTCAAAAGGCTAATATCAACAATCAGTAAGCGTCGGAGTTGAATATCTGAGTTTAAGATTTGAGTTTACTATCTCGATTAGCTATCTCAATTAGCTATCTCGATTAAATATCTAAATTGAACACCGACAGTCAGCCATTCTCACTTAAGTGGCTAACAATGATATAAAAACGTAATCCTAACCAAAAAATAAACGCCACAGCCAAGATGAATCTAAATCTTCTTGGCAGGTTTTATATTGAGACGCGTAGCGTTTCGACCTTTCATCCACCTTATTCGCCACTTTCACTAACCACGCCTTAGATTTATAACTGCCACGGCGATAACCGCCCCAGCCTTCGTGATAATTAAGATACTGCGCCCGCGCATCCCATTTAGATACGCCATTTATCTTATGGGTTTTGCTGATAAACCAGCCCATAAAATCCAAGGCATCATCGAAATCACTGCGGCTCGACCAACTGTTTCCCGTCTCACGCACATAATCATCCCACGTCATGGTCTTAGCCTGCGCATACCCATAGGCATCACTGGCACGGCCAATAGGGATAAAACCTAAAAAGTATTCCATCGGTGGCGCGGCATTGTGCTTGAATGAGCTCTCTTGATACATCATAGCTAACGGCACATGCACTGGCACACCCCATTTATCACGGACATCTTTAGCTGCATCGTACCAATCTCGGTGTTCTTGAAATATCTCACACAAATTTTCGGGAGACTTAGGCGGAGATGTCGCGCAACCTGACAAGATGCCGAGACTTGCGCAGAGTAAGATAGCGGAGGATTTATTCATTAATATCATGTTCTTTGGAGAGTTAGCTCGCGCCATGATGTCATAGACTCAGGCTGAGGCAAGCATAAAAAGCCTTTTTTGTGCTTAGAAGATCTCAGCACTAGAGGCTAAATCAATATGACTTAAATCGAATGCAGCTGGCTTACCACTTGAGCTTAACACTTTGGCTATTTCGTTTCGGGACTCAGCTCAAACTGACACTCATGATCTTCTTGCTGCCACACGCCGGGTTCCCAATACGCAGTGTCTTTACCCATATAGCGCTTATCGGTGTGAAATAACGCACCGATATGATAACGCTGATGACTTTCGACATTGAGCTTGAATACTTTGGGTGTCCGCGCGGCAAGCGTGACTGACAAACTTGGATCATCAATCAGCTCCGCAACGGTAAATTCATATTCGCCAGGCGCTAACTGATAATTAGGCTTAGAAACGACTGCCTGCCCGTTTAAATGGGTCACCACCACTCGATACCAGTGAGTACTGGCATCTGGCTGCAAATAACCCGACACAGTACCACAGCCCAGTGGATCTTCAGGTGACGCGGCGCAGCCAGATAACAAGGCACTAAACCCAATCAAAGCTACGCGGGCACGTAGGCCAGTGAAAGAGAATACCCCCTCTTTCACAGCTTCACTCCAAAGTAATCTTCCAGATAATCATCGAATGAAACTGCACTCTGCGCCGCCTCTAGTTCAGCTTGCTTGTTAAGCGAACTGGATGCTTCAGCTTGATACTGCGCTATGGTCTCGCTCGACAAGGGATAATCGATAAAGTATTGATAGTATTGCTGCGCTAACGTCATCACCCACTGACCATGATCTTGGCCCTTGTTGATCACGTTTTGCAGTACTTGTCCCGACAGGGTTAAATTCGGATCTTCAGCCGCTTTACGCCAATGGGCCAAAGCCACTTGATAATCCGTCCCCTCACCATCAAGCAATACTGCCAAAGGTTGCAAGGCATCAAACAACTCTTCTAACCAAGATTTAAGCGAACGTGAACCGTCTGCAGTTAATAACTCAAGCCCAGGTTTACGGCCTTCAAGCACCACAGCTTTAAGATTCGCGCTTAATCTCGCCTCTTCGCTCGCCTCAGACTTAGGCGACTGCGTTAATAAACAATAGAGTAGGAATAAATCGAGGAAACGTACTTGTGTCGCCTCAATGCCAACTGGGCTAAATGGATTAACATCCAACGCTCTCACTTCAATGTATTCCACCCCAGCACGGGCCAAAGCTTCAGACGGTTTCTCGCCACTACGTGTGACCCGTTTCGCACGGATTGGCGAGTAGAACTCGTTTTCAATCTGCAATACATTGGCATTAAGTTGACGATACTCACCATCGACTTTAACGCCGATATTAGCAAAGTTTGCTGAAGGCATTTTAGTGGCAGCATTCACGCCAGCCAGATACTCAGGCAAAGAGTTATAGCTGATATTTAGATCTTCTTGCTCTTTGTTGGTATAGCCTAAATCACTCATACGCAACGAAGTGGCATAGGGCAGATACAGAGTTCCATGGCCCGTTTTTTCAAACTTGAGGTCGGTTTTTTGATCTTTAATAAAGGAGCTACATAACGCTGGCGAGGCACCAAATAAATAAGGAAGTACCCACACTAAACGGCGATAGTTACGGATCAAGCCGAAATAGGATTCTGAAATAAAATCATCGTAAGTTAACTCTTTATCACTTAACTCATACAGGCTTTGCCATAATTCTTGCGATACCGAAAAGTTAAAGTGCACCCCAGAGATGATCTGCATCAGGGCACCATAACGATAGGTTAACCCCTTACGATACAAGGTTTTCATCATGCCAGTATTCGATGAGCCATAGCGGGCAACGGGGATCTGTTGCTCATCTTTCACATAGCAAGGCATGCTCACGGGCCACAAACGTTGACCATTTAAGTGGCGCACGCTGAAGGCATGAGTCTCAGTTAACCCAGTGAGAAGTTGCTCAACATTGTGATTTACTGGCGTAATAAACTCGAGCAAGGCTTCACTGTAATCCGTCGTAATACGCGAATGCATTAACGCCGAGCCTAATGCTTCGGGATGCGAGTCTGTAGCGAGATAACCAAACTCATCAATCCGCAACGCCTCACGTTCTATGCCACGTAACATACCCAAGAGTGCGGTGCGCCCATTGGCGTCCGAGAGATGTTGTACTAATTCATTGAATGACTTCAATTTGCGCTTCTCTAATTGGTGATTCGCTATCGCGACAAGGTTAACAGTCAGACCTTTATTTTGAGGCTTATCTTGCAAAATATGCCTCAAAATAAATCTAAACCTGTCTGTGGGGCAAGCCAAATTCACACCTTGTATGATTAAAAGCAGACGGTGACAGCTAATGCTGTCACCGTCTTTCGATGTAAATCCGGTAAATATAGGGCAAATAGCCGTTAACTAATGCACCCGTCTATCTACCTATATAAGGGCGAAATACTAATTTACAATACTAAAGTTTCAATTGGATAGCCCAATACCGCTAAATCCGCTTCAATTGTCGCTTTATCTCCCACCACCAGAATCACCATTTTATTGATATCTAGCTCGGAAGCCGCGAGGGCATTGAGTTCATCTTTTGTTACAGTATTAATGATCTTGTCCTGTTGAGTCGTAAAATCTTGACTCAATTGGTAACGTTGGATCATCCGCATAAAGCCCGCTTTTTGATACGGTGTTTCATAATCAAGAGCTTGCCCTTGAGAGACTGAATTACGCATAAAGGCAAGTTCAGCATCTGTCATGCCCTGCTGCTGATAAGCACTGATTTCTTTTACAAACTCAATGAGTGCTTTCGCCGTCACGTCACTGCGAACGTTACTTGATGCGACAAAATCGCCCACTTCAGCACCGCCAGTAAAACGAGTGCGAGCACCATAGGTATAACCTTTATCCTCACGTAAATTCAGGTTGATACGGCTATTGAATGCGCCGCCTAACGGATAATTCATCAGATAGGATTTAAAATAATCGCCTGTGGCATCGTAGGGTAATGCGCGCTTGGCAATATTGATTACCGATTGCGCCGCACCAGGTTTATCAATCACATAAATTGTGCCGCCTTTTAATGCAGGGAGTGGCTTAAGTGGCGGTACCACAGCTGCTTCTCCTTTCCACTGGTTTAATCCCGCTAGTTTAGGCAGCAATGCAGATTCAGATAAATTAGCAACAGTGACAATTTTAGCGTTGCCGCCTTGATACTGCTGGGCATAAAACGCTTTTACATCGGCTAACGTAAGCGCCGCGACTGAATCGAGCGTACCAAGATCATTCACACCTAACGCATTGTCTTTACCGTATAACAAAGACGACAACGCCGTATCAGCCAGATAGCTAGGATCGGACTGCATATGCTGGATCTGTTGTAATTGCTGCTGTTTCACTCGCGCAAAGTCAGCTTCGCTGAACGCTGGCTGAAACAGCTTTTCTTCCATAATCGCCAGCGTCTCATCTAAATGTGCTGTCAGAGCCGATACTTTGATCGAACTTTGATATTCAGACGCACTAAAGTCGACACTACTACCTAGCATTTCTAAGGCTTGTGATAGTGCTTCACTGTTGCGCTTCTGGCTCGATTCATTAAGCATTTCAGCAGTCAGCGTTGCTAAGCCTGCTTTTTCGACGGGTATGAGTCTATGGCCACCATTGAGATAAACAATTAACTCAACTGTTGGTGTTTCAGTACTTTGGGTGCCCATGACTTCGATGCCATTGGCTAAGGTTTTTGTCCAAATTTTAGGTACTTTAAGCATAGGTGCAACGCCAGATGCAGGCATCTTAGTCCGATCAAAACTTGAAACAAGTTCAGGCTTGGGCAAATCCCCCTCTACCGCAGTGTGTGCAATTGGCAGCGTTGCAGGCGTGAAGTTATCCGCATGGGCAATAAGTGACGTCATTCCCTGCGGCACCACACTCATAACCACCATAGGTTTATCTTTAATGTATTGCTTAAACACGCGCATCACATCGTCTTTGGTCACATTGGCATAACGATTCAGATCTGAGGCAATCATGTTCGGATTGCCCGACAGCGTTTGGTTCATCGCTAAGGTCGACACTTTGCCAGAAACACTCTGCAGGCTATAAATGGTATCAGCCTCAAACTGCACTTTGACTTTTTGCAGATCGTCATCGGTAACGCCACGTTGCTCAAACTCCTTAATCGAGTCGAGAATACGTTGCTCCAGATCCGCCAGTTTACCGCCCTTTTCAGGATTGGCTAAAGCATAAATCGACATCTGACACGCAAGCTCTTGACAAGGATGACTCACATTAGCCTGCACCGCATAACCGTCCTTCACCAAGTTTTTATATAATAAGGATGTTTTACCACCACCTAAAATATTGGCTAACAGATCGAGCGCGGCCTCATCTGAATGTCTAGCGTATACAGTTGGAAAACCAATACGGATCAAAGGCAAGTGCACTTGATCTTCCATGGAGAGGTAACGCGTCTTATCTAAGTTAACCAGCACCTTTTGCTCTAACGAGACTTCAGGGCCGCGGGGGATTTCACCAAAATATTTATTTACCCAGGCTAAGGTTTGCATTTCATCGAAATCGCCACCTATGGTCAAGGTCGCATTGTTAGGGCCATACCAACGTTGGAAAAAGTGTTTAACATCGTCAACCGTGGCGCGATTAAGATCGTCCGGCCAGCCAATTACAGGCCAAGAATAAGGATGACCGACAGGGTACATAGCTTGGCTAAAACGCTCACTCATGCGGCCATAGGGCTGATTATCGATACGTTGTGCACGCTCGTTTTTGACGGTTTCGCGCTGCACTTCGAATTTTTCACTAGTGAGTGCGGGCAACAAAAAGCCCATACGGTCCGACTCAAGCCACAACATTTTTTCTAATTGATTGTTGGGTACTGTCTCAAAGTAATTGGTTCTGTCGGTATTGGTCGTGCCATTTAGGGTACCACCGGCTTCGGTAACCACTTCAAAATGCTGTTCATCGGCAACATGCTGCGAGCCTTGGAACATCATGTGTTCAAATAAATGCGCAAATCCCGAACGCCCAGCTAATTCGCGAGCAGAGCCCACATGATAAGTGACGTCAACATGCACTAAGGGATCGGAATCATCTTGATGTAAAATAACCGTTAACCCATTGGCTAATTGGTACTTTTTGTAGGGGATCCCTACTTGCGAATCGGCCAATTGCACATTTTCGATAAGTTTAACGCCTGCGGGCAAGTTCGCCGTAGTCGTTTCAGATGCACAACCCGCAAGTGCGGCAGAAATTGCGACCGCTAATAACCATTTCTTCAAAACATTCCCCTCATACATCAATGGGTCAAAAATACAGCTTCATAATCAAAGTGCTGCGTTTAGTCATAGTGCGCTTAAATGATTAAGCATTGGGATTTATGACTCGCAAAATTAACACTAAGTTCCTATCTATACAGTAAATTCAGTCTAAACGGAAAAACACTCCCCGCCCTTGACCATTAAATGCATCCTAGCGCCATCATGCCATCCATTGCAGCACGGCAGCGGCAACAATTAAGTAACGAATTGTTTTACCGATTAAAATTATCACCAAAGAAGGTATTAGCGGTAGCCTCAACCAACCCGCCAATAAACAGAGAATATCGCCGACAACCGGTGCCCATGAGAGTAACAACGCCCACACGCCGTAGCGTTCAATCAAGGTGAGCCCCTTTGCGTGTTTACCTGTCGCTAACGCTTCTGGTGATTTTGCGAGGCGACCTAAGCGGCCTAAATAGAAACTAGTCATCGCGCCCAACGTGTTACCAATACTGGCCACCACGACCAGCGCAACCCAAGCCTCTGGAGTTTTGTTTAATAGCGCCACGAGTAAGACTTCAGATCCCCCCGGTAACAAAGTGGCCGCTAAAAAAGCGCCGGAGAACATAATACCTAACTCAGTCATAATGGCTTACTCAATGATAAATCTCTCTTTTTGTATTCAATGCGATGAGGTTTGCCATGGGTTAATTGAATGTTTCACTTAATCTTTTTACAACAAACTCACTTATCACAATAAGTTATAAGAAAAACGGTTTGTTATAACCCTAGCTCTGTCGATACAATGGTTAACTATGGCAGGCAATAACCATGCGCATGACTGAGAGCGCGTTAACATCACGCTCAACTCGTTAAATACGAATCCTATCATCGCAGGCCTATTGGCTCACTCTTAATTTATTTTTCTGGAATATGCATGATCCTTCAAACCATTAGCCGCATTCCGTTTTGGCAAAAAGTCTTAGCAGGCTTTATCTTAGGTGCGCTCGTTGGCGTTATTTTAGGTGAAAGCGCCACAGTGCTAAAACCATTAGGTGATCTGTTCATTGGGGCCATTAAGATGTTGGTCGCGCCTTTGGTATTTTGTGCCATTGTCGTGAGTATCACATCGCTCAACTCGCAAACCAGTCTGAAACGCCTGAGCTTGAAAACTTTGGGTATGTTCATGCTGACAGGCACAATCGCCTCTCTGATCGGCTTAGCTGTGGGCTCAATGATCGACATGGGTGGCACCATGCAACTCACAACGACTGAAGTGCGCGAGCGTAATATTCCCGGTTTCGCACAAGTGTTGCTCGACATGATCCCTGTCAATCCTTTTGCTTCAATCGCTGAAGGCAAGGTACTGCAAATTATCGTGTTTGCAGCTTTGGTAGGTATCGCTATCAATAAAGTCGGCGAGAAAGCAGAGCCATTAAAACGCACCATTGAAGCAGGTGCTGAAGTCATGTTCCAACTGACTCGCATGGTCCTAAAACTCACTCCCATCGGTGTGTTTGGTTTAATGGCATGGGTTGTGGGTGAATATGGTTTATCAACCTTACTGCCTTTAGGTAAGTTTATCGGGGCTATCTACATTGCCGCCTTTATCCACATCATCTTCGTTTATGGCGGGTTAGTGAAGTTTGTTGGTGGTTTAAGCCCACTGCAATTTTTCCGTAAAGCTATGCCAGCACAGTTAGTCGCCTTTAGTACTTCCTCAAGTTTTGGTACTTTACCTGCGAGTACTCGTGCAGTCGAAACCATGGGCGTATCAAAGCGTTATAGTGCCTTTGTGATGCCATTAGGTGCGACCATGAACATGGACGGCTGTGGGGGTATTTACCCTGCGATAGCCGCTATCTTCATCGCTCAAATTTACAATATTCCGCTCGACACACTGGACTATGTGATGATCGCCGTGACTGCGACAGTGGCTTCTGTTGGTACCGCTGGCGTACCAGGAAGTGCGATGGTGATGTTAACTGTCACCTTAGGTGTGATTGGTCTGCCACTTGAAGGCATTGCCTTTATCGCCGCGATTGACCGTATTATCGATATGATCCGCACAGCAACTAACGTGACGGGCGATATGATGACTGCTGTTGTGATTGGTAAATCCGAAAATGAACTCGATGAAGTACAGTTCTATTCGAACGACAATCAAGACGTTACACCTGTGAGTTCGTAGCAATAACAATACTTGGTCGAAGCTACTGCGCTAAGCCATTAGTAACATTAGGTAAATTACGCAGATGATGTAAATGAAGAGACCGCTTCGGCGGTCTCTTTTATTATCCTGCAAACAGTCTTTGATCTATTGGCTTTAGAGACCACAATCGACTTCGACAGTCTCTATTAACTGCAAAATAGGTTACTCAACTAAGATCAAGCTGTTAGACTCTAAAACTACTCTAACTCACACTTTAGCAGGACAGACAATGACGAGACTCTTCCTTATCCCGCTGATCCTATGTTTGTTTTGGGCGTTATTTTTAAAAGCCAACAAACTCACGCTAAAACAAGGCCGGCGAGGTTTTATCTACATTATCGGTATAGGTGGCGGGCTGATTTTAATCCTTATGGCATTACTCTGGTTAACGGCTTAGGTTAATACCAAGGATTCATTTCCTAAATTAGTGACTTAACAAAAAGCCAACTCAATACTGAGTTGGCCTTAGTGATAAAACAGCGTTAACGACTAGAATAAATTCGAAGATAAACCCGCTAAATTTACCCACTCAGTCAAGCCCAATCAGTTAACCCACTCTGTCATCAACCCAGCACGGCAAGTAAAATCCCCGCAGCCACAGCAGAACCTAGCACTCCCGCCACATTGGGACCCATGGCGTGCATTAACAAGAAGTTGTGTTGGTTGGCCTCTAATCCAACTTTGTTCACGACTCGTGCTGCCATAGGTACAGCCGACACCCCTGCGGCACCAATCAACGGATTAATCTTACCACCCGACAACTTACACATCAGTTTTGCCATCAATACACCTGCAGCAGTACCAATGCCAAATGCTAAAGCTCCCAATACCAAAATTCCTAAGGTTTCCAGTCGCAGGAATTGGTCGGCAGATAACTTAGAACCGACAGCTAGACCTAAGAAAATCGTAACGATATTGATAAGCTCGTTCTGCGCCGTTTTCGATAATCTATCCACCACGCCCGATTCACGCATCAAGTTACCAAGGCAAAACATGCCCACTAACGGCGTGGCAGCAGGTAAAAAGAGGATCGTTAATCCCAGCACCATCAAAGGGAAAATGATCTTTTCCTTCTTGCTGACTTCGCGCAGCTGCTCCATTTTAATTTCGCGCTCAGCTTGGGTTGTCAGTAAGCGCATGATCGGCGGTTGAATAATCGGGACTAGTGCCATGTAGGAATAGGCCGCGACCGCAATCGCCCCCAATAACTCAGGCGCCAGTTTGGAGGCGAGGAAAATCGCCGTCGGTCCATCAGCACCGCCAATAATCGCAATGGCCGCCGCATCCTTCATGGTGAACTCAAAGCCCGGCACTAAGTTCAGCGCTATTGCGCCAATCAGTGTCGCAAAAATCCCAAACTGCGCAGCCGCCCCTAATAACAGAGTTTTAGGATTCGCGATCAAGGCACTAAAGTCGGTCAGCGCGCCGACGCCCATAAAGATCAACAGTGGGAACACCCCAGTCTCAATCCCCACATGATAGGCGTAATACAGCATGCCACCTTCTTCGGTAAATCCCGCATGGGGAATGTTAGCCAGCACTGCACCAAAACCAATGGGCAACAATAGCAAAGGCTCAAATCCACGCACGATGGCGAGATACAAGAGCAAAGCGCCCACTGCCATCATTAACACTTGCCCGCCAGTAAAGTGAGCGATACCTGTCTCGGCCCAAAAAGCCATTAAACCTTCCATTATGACTCCTACGCCAAGGCCAGTAATTGAGAACCCACAGACACTGAGTCACCTTCTTTCACCCAAATCTTAGCGATAATGCCATCGCCCTGTGCACGAATTTCGGTTTCCATCTTCATCGCCTCAAGGATGATCACGACATCGCCTTCACACACTCTATCGCCTGGAGAAACATGCACTTTGAAGATGTTGCCCGACAAAGGCGCGCTCATTTCAAGCCTGATTTCACCATGGCTTTTTGCTGGCGTTGTACTATCAGTCACAGCTTGCATAGCATGAACACTTTGTCCCTGTGGCTGGATTTGCGAGATCTCACCGCCTGCGGCGACTTCAACTACGTACTCTTGCCCTTCGACTGTTACCGTGTAAGTTTCTGGGCCACGATCCGCAGCATTAGAAGCAGCAAGTACCGAAGTCAATTCAGGTTTAGGCTCAAAGGCACTCGGATCGTCACGATTCTTTAAGAACTGCAATCCTATCTGTGGGAAGAGTGCATAGGTCAGCACATCATCGTCATGCTCTGACGATAGGCGAATGCCTTGTTCCTGTGCTTTATCAGCTAACTCAAGCCGTAATTTAGCCAGCTCTGGCGTTAATAAATCAGCAGGGCGACATGTAATGGCTTCGGCTCCTTGTAAGACTCTCGCTTGCAATGCGGCATTGACTGGCGCAGGTGTCGTGCCATATTCGCCCTTAAGCACGCCTTCAGTCTCTTTAGTCAGTGACTTATAACGCTCACCCATTAGCACATTGATTACCGCCTGCGAGCCGACAATCTGCGATGTAGGTGTCACTAAGGGCAAAAAACCTAAGTCAGCACGCACGCGGGGAATTTCTTCCAAGACCAAGTCCATCTTATCGGCCGCGCCTTGTTCCTTAAGTTGGCTCTCCATATTGGTCAGCATGCCACCAGGCACTTGTGCACGTAAGATCCGCGAATCAATGCCTTTCAGCGCGCCTTCAAACTTAGCGTACTTCTTGCGTACTTCACGGAAATAAGCGGCAATCTCCTCAAGCAATACCATATCGTAACCAGTCGCACGCTCAGTATCTTCCACCATAGCGATAACGGTTTCAGTAGCAGTATGTCCATAGGTTTGGCTCATCGACGAAATTGCCGTATCGAGCACATCGATACCCGCTTCAATGGCTTTCTGATAAGTGGCGGTACTTAATCCTGTCGTCGCATGACAATGCATAGATAACACGAGTTGCGTTTGGGATTTTAGTCGACTGATAAGCTCAAACGCTTCCATAGGCTTAAGTAAGCCCGCCATATCTTTGATACACAAAGAATCACATCCCATATCTTCGAGACGTTTTGCCATATCAACCCAAGTCTCTATGGTATGCACAGGGCTAGTCGTGTATGAGATAGTACCCTGCGCATGGCCGCCAACTTGGCGCACCGCTTTCACCGCAGTTTCGAGATTACGAGCATCATTCATTGCATCAAAAATACGAAATACATCGACGCCATTAGTATGAGCACGCTCAACAAAACGCGTGACTAAATCATCGGCATAATGGCGATAGCCTAATAAGTTTTGGCCACGCAGCAACATTTGCTGCGGCGTATTCGGCATCGCCTTTTTCAACTCACGAATTCTGTCCCAGGGATCTTCACCAAGATAACGAATACAGGCATCAAAAGTCGCCCCACCCCAAGATTCCAACGACCAGAAACCAATCTTATCGAGTAACGGCGCTATAGGTAACATGTCATCAATGCGTAAGCGCGTCGCTAAAATGGATTGATGTGCGTCCCGCAATACGACATCAGTTAAAAATAATGGCTTAGCCACTGCTGTCGTAGAATTAGATACAAAAGTCATACTGCTCCCCATTACTTAATCTGTGAACGATACTGCTTTACCGCTAGTGAAATCGCAGCGACCAAACTTGGCTCTAAAGGTTTAGCATCAGATTGCGCTACCCTCTGCTGACTCTTAGCATGATTTTTAGCAAAACGTGCAGATGCAGCATCGACTGCACACCAACGCGCAACCAAATGAATCCCAAGGATTAGTACACTTAAAAATAAATAAACTAAGCCCATCCCCAAAAACATAATGCCAACGGCATCCAATAAAGATTGCGTTACATCCTCCATAGCTCCCCTCCCCCTTACGCTCTAGATCCCTATCAACAGCGCGATTGCCCCAAAATCATCGCTATCGCATTACAAGTTCAAAATTCATCAAATGAACTGCTCACAAACTATGGTTCTTCCGTAAACAGACACATAGCAATCACCAATCAGAAAAAATCGAATAAAAAATCACATTTTAAAGCTAACTAATCACACAACAAGAAAACCAGCTGAACTCAACCTGCTACGAACATAACCAATTGATAACAAAAAAACCATATCAGTGTAAATTGGTCTTACCAATATTAAGTAAATCTACAGGCGACAAGTTATTAATCCTCATAAATCGAGCGATTAATTCAATATTCCATAATGAAAAAAACATAATGTTGGATTTAAGCTGAAGTGATGTCTTAGGCTAAAAATGATTCCTAAATTGAAAACAACGAGCATAGGAATAAACCAAGTGAAAAAATATGCAAATTTAACAATCCAAGTCACTGCTATTTGATTCTGAGAGAAGATAAAAAGGAATGTCGTTCTGAAGGCATTGATTGAAGAAGAGGAATGGGTTCAATCTAGACAAATTAAATCATCCATTTTGACAACTTAAGTATCCGCCTTGGTATCAACGCCGAGAAGTGCCCGACAATACGATCTGTGTCTCGAACAGTTACCTTGAGAGATACGTAACAGTATTACCTCAGAAAACCTTAGCCTCTTAGTTATGCGCAGGATTAAGCAATAGGACTAGGGCAAGAACGAAATGAGGAAGCCTAAGAGCGACAAGTGAGTTGGTGAGTAAAAATAGCGGAGAAACATGCAAGTTGAAAGAAAAATGGACTAATTTCTACAAATTGCAGATGCAAAAAAGCCAGCTTATTCAGCTGGCTTCGTTACATCTCAATGAGATAATTAGGCGCTTGGCGATGACCTACTCTCACATGGGGAGACCCCACACTACCATCGGCGCGTTTGCGTTTCACTTCTGAGTTCGGGATGGGATCAGGTGGTTCCACAAGGCTATTGTCACCAAGCAAATTCTGTTTATTACCGTGTCCATCTCTGGCTCACGTTAATAATAATTCGGAAAGCTGATTTTCTGTTGAGTCTTTAACTTTATCAAGTGTCGATATTCTGTCTAAGGC
>NZ_JAKKSH010000034.1:0-52152 GCF_025653395.1 Shewanella sp. SW24 | reverse complement strand
TGCGGTATTAGCAGTCGTTTCCAACTGTTATCCCCCTCGACTGGGCAGATCCCTAGGCATTACTCACCCGTCCGCCGCTCGCCACCTCAGAAGTAAACTCCCTTGTGCTGCCGCTCGACTTGCATGTGTTAGGCCTGCCGCCAGCGTTCAATCTGAGCCATGATCAAACTCTTCAATTAAAGTTTTGTTGTTTGACTGACGTCAAACGGCTCAATGAATTCTACTGTTTTGATTCGCTTTGCTCACTAAAAAGCATCGCGTTTCAATCCATACATTACTGTATGTACATATTACTATGAACACTCAGTCACGCTTCTCGCTGAGGAGAATGACTTGAAAACATTGATTTAAATTTTTGACTGCCAACCCTAAGCTAATGCTAAGGGCGAGCAGTTTCGATTAACTCAACACCTGTGAGTGTCCACACAGATTTGCTTGATAAATTGTTAAAGAGCGTTGACCACACACTGAGTTTTCAGCGGGTCAGGGCTGCGTATTTTACGCATTCCCGTTAGTGCGTCAAGTAGTTTTTTCAACTTTCTCAACACTCATCGTTTAGCTCGCTAACCGATGAACTGCTTGGCTTTCTTTGCTTAACTTGCGTTACGCTGTCTGCCCTGTCAGTGGATGCGCATTATAGGGAGATTGAGAAAGTCCGCAAGGGCTTTTTTGAGAAAAATGGATCTTTTTTTAATACTTTCAGTTAGTCACACAATACCCCCACTTTATCCTCAGACTTATCCACAAAATGGGTTTTAACGGTTAAATTTGCTACAGCGATGGCTTTGCTTTAATGGCTATCGATAAGAATGAAATGATGTTCAATGGGGAATAACGACGATTAGCTATATAAAGAAGAGTAAGAATGTAATCCGGATGACACGAGAGTAAGCGCTAGGCTTATTAAAGAGGAAATAAAAAGGCAACTTAGATAAGTTGCCTTTAGTGTGCGTTCTATTCTACTTATTCAGTAGGCTAATCTGTCAGCAGATTAACTTAACTTGCCGTGACATTGTTTGTACTTACGGCCAGAGCCACAAGGACAAGGATCGTTACGACCCACTTTGTCACCATCACGGATCATCGGTGCTTGCGCAGTGACAGCTTCATGCTCATCATCACCACCACCAACAAGCGACTCTGCCGCTGCGTGTTGATAGTCGCGCTGGATCTTGGCATCTTCTTCACGACGACGCGCTTCCATTTCTTCCACATCTGACTGAGCTTGCACTTGTACTTTCGACAGCACACTGATGACGTCATGTTTCAAGGTGTTCAGCAGTTGTTGGAATAACTCAAACGACTCACGCTTATATTCTTGCTTTGGATTCTTCTGCGCGTAACCACGTAAGTGGATACCTTGGCGCAGATGATCCATCGCCGCTAAGTGTTCTTTCCACAGACCATCGAGCGTTTGCAGCATAACGGCTTTCTCGAACTGGCGTAGCACTTGTGCGCCAACCATTTCTTCTTTTGCCTTATACGCATCGCCCCAAGCAGTGATAATACGCTCACGTAGACTCTCTTCATGCAGATCGTCTTCTTTATCTAACCATTCTTGGATAGGTAATTTGAGCATAAATTCTTGATGTAGACGTTGCTCTAAACCTGGGATATCCCACAGCTCTTCTACTGATTGCGGTGGAATATACTGATCGATTACCGCGCCAATCACATCGTCTTGGATGTTTTGGATAGTATCTTCAATACTTTCCGCATCCATCAACTCGTTGCGCTGGGCGTAAACCACTTGGCGTTGATCGTTAGCGACGTCATCAAATTCGAGTAATTGCTTACGGATATCGAAGTTACGGGCTTCAACTTTACGTTGAGCGTTTTCGATTGCGCGAGACACCCATGGATGCTCGATCGCTTCGCCTTCTTCCATTCCCAGCTTTTTCATCATGCCAGAGACACGATCCGAGGCGAAGATACGCATTAAGCTATCTTCCATCGATAGATAGAAGCGTGATGAACCCGCGTCACCTTGACGACCCGCACGACCACGTAACTGGTTATCGATACGGCGTGATTCGTGACGTTCTGTACCTAGGATATGTAAACCACCCGCAGCAACGACTTCATCATGACGAATTTGCCAATCGGCTTTGATCTTAGCTTTTTGCTCTGCTGTTGGATTATCGAGTTCATCGATTTCCATGTTCCAGTTGCCGCCAAGCACGATATCGGTACCACGACCTGCCATGTTCGTCGCAATAGTCACAGAGCCAGTACGGCCAGCTTGCGCGACGATTTCAGCTTCTCGTTCGTGGAATTTAGCATTTAAAACTTCGTGCGGGATCTTTTCCTGCACCATTAAGCGCGCTAACAGTTCAGACTGTTCGATTGATACTGTACCCACCAATACTGGCTGACCACGTTCACGGCAATCTAAATAAACTAAATCCGCCATATCCTTACGCACCATTGGACGGTTAGTCGGCACAACGACTGTGTCTAATCCATAGATGTGTTGGAATTCAAACGCTTCAGTGTCAGCTGTACCTGTCATACCTGCCAGCTTCTCGTATTGACGGAAGTAGTTCTGGAAAGTGATCGAAGCCAATGTTTGGTTTTCGTTTTGAATGTGTACACCTTCTTTGGCTTCGACAGCTTGATGTAAGCCTTCTGACCAACGACGACCTGGCATAGTACGACCCGTGTGTTCATCGACTATGATGACTTCGTTGTCTTGTACTATGTAATCCACATCACGCTCAAACAGCGTGTGCGCACGAAGCGCCGCGTTGACGTGGTGTAATAGGGAAATATTTGCAGCAGAATAGAGTGAATCGCCTTCAGCTAACATGCCGCGCTCGATCAGCAGATTTTCTACTTTCTCTTGGCCACGCTCGGTGAAATGCACTTGTTTGCCTTTTTCATCGATGCTGTAGTCGCCCTCACCCACAAACTCTTCCGTATCTTCTTTATCTTGACGGATAAGATTGGGGATCAGGGTGTTGATCTTGATGTATAGCTCAGAGCTATCTTCGGCAGCGCCAGAAATGATCAGCGGCGTACGCGCTTCGTCGATTAAGATTGAATCCACTTCATCGATTAGGGCGTAGTGCAACGGACGTTGAACCCGTTCTTGCGGTGAAAACGCCATGTTATCGCGCAGATAATCGAAACCAAACTCGTTGTTGGTCCCGTAAGTGATATCGGCGTTATAGGCCGATTTCTTCTCATGTTGGCCAATACCTGCGACGTTGATTCCTACGGTTAAACCAAGGAACTCAAACAGTGGGCGGTTATTCTCAGCATCACGACGTGCCAAGTAATCGTTCACTGTAATCACGTGGACGCCTTTGCCTGTCAATGCGTTTAAGTAAGCGGGTAAGGTTGCCGTTAAGGTTTTACCTTCACCCGTACGCATTTCAGCAATACGGTTGCTGTCGAGTACCATACCGCCGAGTAACTGTACGTCGAAATGACGCATATCAAATACACGCTTAGACGCTTCACGCACTGTAGCAAAGGCTTCAGCCATGATGCTATCTAATGCAGCTCCAGCAGCTAAACGCTCACGAAACTCTGCGGTTTTCGCCTTTAATGCTTCATCGGTTAATTTTTCATAATCAGCTTCTAATGCGTTAATGCTAATAACGATCTTTTGAAGCCCTTTAAGGGTGCGGTCGTTGCGACTACCAAATACTTTTGTCAGTAATTTACCAAACATCTGAATCACTTATTCTCTGTAGGCCAAGTCCATGATGGAAACTAGAAGCCAATGTTTCAATTAACTTGCTTTGCGGTAGACAAACTTTTGTGGATCTATCTGCTGTCCGCCGCGCAACACTTCATAATGCACATGAGCCCCAGTTGAGCGCCCAGTGCTTCCCATACTGGCGATAGCATCGCCTTTTGCGACCACATCACCTACAGTCACTGACAAAGCTTTATTATGGCCATAACGCGTATGCAAACCGTTACCATGGTCGATTTCAACCAATTCGCCATAACCGAACATATTTCCAGCAAAAGTCACCACGCCTGCAGCAGTCGCAACAACTTTAGCTCCTTCTCGACCGGTAAAATCAATCCCCTTATGCACAGACCTGCGACCGTTGAAAGGGTCATTACGTAATCCGTAGGGCGACGATAACCAACCTTTATCGAGCGGGATACCTGATATATAACGTTCATCATCTATATGGTGGTTAGATGACACTGTTTCAAGTAGTGAAAGCTGAACATTATTATTGTCAATTCGTGATGCCAACTTATCCATATCGTCGATAAGCTGTCCGAGCTCGATGTTAGTGCCTAGTTCGCTCAAACCACCCACACCAACCTCGGATGAAAAATCAAAATCTTCATCCAACTTATTCTGCTGGGCGACCTGTTGACCTAAAGCTTCGAGACGGGTGATCTTGGCTTGCATACGTGCAACATGAGTCACAAGCATAGCCAGTTGAGACTCAGTAGCACTTTTAAGCTCTAAGACTTGTTTCTTTTGTTGTTCGCGCACGAGACGATCGTTATCGACACTGGCTTGCTGATCTTGAAATCGAGCGGAGTTGTGTTGATAAATACCGGACCCAGTGGCCAACAATAGTATTGGAAGTAGCAACCAGCGTTTACTGGGCTGCCAGCGTGTGACGCCATTCCGACCTTGAATAAATACTGTTACACTCATAGCCTAATTCAGCCATCTTATTATCATATGAAAAAGCCCCCTCAAGATCTCAGCCAATTACTGCATCAATCGGGAAAATTACCCGACCTTGCTGAGAAAGCGGAACTACTTATGTATCTGGATCAGCATGTGAAGCAGATTATTGCAGGTCCTGTTGCGGAGCAACTAAAAGTCGCTAATTTCCGCCAGGGTGTTCTTGTGGTTGAAACCACTTCGGCAGCCTGGGCTGCGCGAATTAATTTCCAAAAGCCGAAGCTATTAATCCAGCTTCAAGCAGAAACGCTCCCAATCCTTACCGCAATTGAAGTTAAAGTCAACCCGAGATTAGCAATGTATGACGCAAAGCCTAAACAGGGACATAAAGAATTAAGCCCAGCAGCAGCGGAGCACATTGCAGCATTAGCGGAAAATATTGGCGGTTCACTGGGTGAAAAACTAAAACGGCTGGCCTCATTGGCCAGCCGTAATAAATAATCTTACCGCTTTTTAAGCAAATACAGCGCCACCTGGTACAGTAAAGCTGACGGGAACATCGGCTTCTTTTTCGAAGCTGACCAACTCCCACGCATCTTGTTGCGCGAGTAAAGCACGCACCAATTGGTTGTTCAACGCATGACCGGTTTTATACGCAGTGAACTCACCTAAAATAGCGTGCCCAGCCACATATAAATCACCAAACGCATCTAGAATTTTGTGCTTAACAAATTCGTCCTCATAACGCAGGCCGTCGGGATTAAGGACGCGATATTCATCAAGTACAACAGCGTTTTCCATGCTGCCGCCCAACGCTAGGTTGTTGGCTCGCAAATATTCGATATCACGCATAAACCCAAAAGTACGGGCGCGGCTGATATCTTTCACGAAAGCAGAAGTTGAAAAGTCCATCACCACATGCTGTTGGCTACGAGCGATTTCTGGGTGCGCAAAATCAATTTTAAAATTGACTCTAAAACCTTTAAACGGTTTTAACTCGGCCCATTTATCGCCATCTTCAACGCGCACAGGGCGCTTAATCTTTAAGTACTTCTTAGGGGCGGCCTGCTCTTTAATACCCGCAGACTGCAACAAGAAGACGAATGGGCTTGCACTGCCATCCATAATAGGAATTTCAGGCGCGTCCACTTCGATTACAGCGTTATCTATGCCTAAACCCGCAAGAGCTGCAAATAAATGCTCAATGGTCGAGATACGAATACCTTCGTCATTGACAAGTGCCGTACACATAGTGGTTTCACGAACTTGCTCCGCCTTCGCTGGAATGGCGACGGCAGGACTCAAATCGGTGCGCACGAGTACGATCCCTGAATTAACGGGCGCGGGCATAATGCTCAAAGTGACCTTGTTGCCAGAATGCAATCCGACACCAGTTGTTTTCACCATTTTCTGAACAGTTCGTTGAAATATCATTCAGTTACCCGTTTATGTGCCAATTATAAAGCCTAATATTTGTACACTCAGCGTCGGTAAATCGAGCCGCACTGGTCCAACATAATAACATAACTTTATTATGTCACACAAATGCAGCTATGTTGTGGTATTGCCCAAAACGAACAACACCTCACATATTACGCTGGACTCAAACGCTCTCGCTAGTCGGCTTGCTTACGCAAAAATGCTGGAATATCAAGATAATCCAATTCATGCTTTGTCGATGGTGCAGGCGTAGGAGCTGGCTGCGGAGCCGCTGGCAACACGTTGCCTTTTGGCGCTGCATAGTTCACATGTGCAGCTTCTTCGACATAGGCTTCGACTTTTGGTTCAACAACTACAGGCTCTGGACGAGGTGCAGGTTTAGAAACCAATTGGATATCAGGACGCTTTTCAGCACCGATACCAGTAGCAACAACGGTTACACGCAGCTCATCACTCATTTCAGGGTCGATGACAGCGCCAACAACCACAGTCGCGTTGTCAGAGGCATAAGCCTTAACATGATTACCGACAGTTTCGAATTCTTCGATACTCATATCCATACCCGCAGTAATGTTAACTAACACACCACGCGCACCGGCTAAGTCGATGTCTTCTAATAATGGGCTGGCAACAGCAGCTTCGGCCGCTTCTTCAGCGCGGTCTTCACCGCGAGCGACGCCAGTACCCATCATGGCATTACCCATTTCAGACATCACAGTCTTCACGTCGGCAAAGTCGACGTTAATCAGACCAGGACGAGTGATAAGCTCGGCAATACCTTGTACCGCACCAAGTAACACGTTATTCGCTGCGGCGAACGCATCGAGTAAAGAAGTACCACGGCCCAATACTTTTAATAATTTTTCGTTCGGGATCGTGATTAACGAATCCACGTGCTTAGCCAGCTCAGCAATACCTTGCTCAGCGTAAGCCATACGTTTTTTCCCTTCAAATGGGAAAGGCTTAGTCACAACCGCAACGGTGAGAATACCTTCTTCGCGTGCGATTTGAGCCACAACAGGTGCAGCACCTGTACCTGTACCACCGCCCATACCGGCAGCGATAAAGATCATGTCAGAACCTTTGATTGCCGCGCGAATGTTTTCGCGGTCTTCTTCAGCTGCAGCACGACCCACATCTGGGTTTGCCCCTGCTCCAAGACCTTTAGTGACATCGCGTCCTAATTGAATTGTTGAGCCAGCGCCTGATTTTCTCAGGGCCTGAGCGTCTGTATTGGTAACGATAAACTCAACACCTTCAATGTTGTGTTTGACCATATGTTCGACAGCGTTACCGCCGCCGCCGCCAACGCCGATGACTTTAATCACCGCGTCGTCTGAGTGAGTATCCATGATCTCAAACATTGTCTGATCTCCGTGTTGCCTGCGTTATGAAAATTAAAATTCGCCCTTAAACCAGCTTTGGACCCGATTCCAAGCGCTAGTTACCCCTTGGCGCTCAGGACGTTCGAACTGACGTTCGATCACCCGTCGTGCGCCGTAATGAAGCAGTCCGACTCCTGTGGAGTAAATAGACTGGTCCACGTATTCATATAAACCTTTGATCGGTAGCGGTGACGCTACGCGAACTGGCATGCCGAACGTCGCTTCCGCGATATCGACCACACCTTGAATCGACGCTGTGCCACCAGTGAGCACAATACCTGCGGCGATTTGATCTTCTAATCCACTATCTTTCAACTCTTTAAGTACTAACTCAAACAGCTCTTGGTATCTTGGTTCTACCACTTCGGCGAGCGTGTGACGTGACATGCTACGCGATGGACGACCACCTACCGATGGCACTTCGATACTGTCTTCGCGGCTCACCATAGAGCTGCGTGCACAGGCGAATTGCACTTTAATTTGTTCAGCATGTGACGACGGCGTGCGGAAAATCTTCGCAATGTCGTTCGTCACTTGGTTACCTGCAACCGGTACAACCGCACAATGACGCAAGGCGCCATTGGTATATACCGCGATATCCGTAGTGCCACCGCCGATATCGACGATACACACACCTAAATCTTTCTCATCGAAGGTCAACACAGCATCGGCTGAGGCAATCCCAGAGAACACTAAGTCGTCAACCTTAAGGCCACACCGCTCAACGCTCTTAGTAATATTCTTCGCCATATCATTGGCGCAGGTCACTATGTGTACCTTGGCCTCCATACGCATACCGGACATACCGATTGGGCTGCGAATACCGTCTTGAACGTCGATTGCATATTCCTGCGGCAGCACGTGTAAAATGCGACGTTCGGTCGGGATCTTCACCGAGCGAGCCGTATGGATCACGTTATCAACATCTTCCTGTGTCACTTCTTCATCGTTGATCGATACCATGCCGTTTTCATTTTGGCAGGCGATGTGTTTACCCGAAATACTCAAGTAAACCGATGACACTTGGCAATCCGCCATTAATTCCGCTTGATCGAGCGCACGTTGCACACTGCGAACTATCGAATCTAAATCGTTCACGCCACCTTTATCCATTCCCCTTGAGGGATGGTTACCAAGGCCGACTATGCTAATTTCGCCATCGGGCAGAACTTCGCCTATGATCACTGCGACCTTAGAGGTTCCTATGTCCAATCCGACGATAAGGTTTCTATCTTGGTTTTTGATCATTAATTATCGGCTCTCTTGTTTGTGCATCGCCCCAGCCTACGGCCAACCCTGTGTCGTAGCGTAAATCTACTCTGGCAACGGATTTCTCTTGTTTCGCCAAAACCGGATAAACAGTAATAAATCGTTGTATCCGTGCAATTTTATCTTCTCGACCCAAATCTAAAACGATACCGTTTCCAAGGGTCGCGTGCCACGCATGTCGTGGCGTTAAATTCAAACTGGCTAAGGTAAAGCCGTTAATCTTTAGTAGGGAGTTGATCTGTGCATAGACAGTCAACACCTCAAGGCCCATATCATTTGGTCCAGATAACTGCGGTAAATGCTCAAGCTCTGGGTGCGATGGCGCTTCGAATACTTCTCCATGCACGTTCAACCACAAGTCACCATTCCAATGGGCTGCGGGTTGTTGCTCTTGCAAATACACCCTGAGTTTCGCTGGCCACTCACGCCTTACCGATGCGCGATACACCCAAGGTAAAGCTTCTAACGCCTGCTGCACTAAGGTAATGTCAGCACTAAAAAAACTGCGCTGCATTAAATGCTGTAGTGCTACTTGTATATCTTTATCTGTGGTGTAAACCCGCTCACCTTTGATGGCAACGGCCTCAATCGGCAAGTTGCTGGCATCATTCAAAAATTTATGTAACTGATAGCCACCAAATACAAAACTGGCTACGATGAAAAATAAAAAGCCAGCCCCGCTCCATTGATACCAATTAAACCGTGACATTCTTGCCCGCCAGTGCCGCCTCTTATCACTCCAAGACACGCTTCATCCCACCTTTAACGACACCCATTAAAAACCACAGAAAACCGGCCATTATATAGACCAAAATCCTTTGGTCAAAATTTCCTTTTTCTCGCAGATCAAGCGCTAAAGATCAGCTTGCTTGCGCAGGTAATTCCACCACAGCAAACCCTAATCCAGACGACGCTAACTGTCGTGACAGGGCGCCAATATTACCCGCACCTTGGGTGAGTAATAAATCCCCGTCCTGCAATACATCGGGCAACACTTCTGCAAGCAGATCTGGGCTTGCGATAAAGATCGGATCTAGCTGACCACGCAAGCGAATTGAACGACATAATGCGCGACCATCCGCACCTGTGATCGGCGCTTCACCCGCACTATAAATATCGAGTAACAATAAGCAATCCACTTGTGATAACACTTCCACAAAATCCTCATACAAATCACGGGTACGAGTGTATCTGTGCGGCTGATACGCCATGACCAAACGTCTATCAGGCCATCCTGCGCGCGCAGCTTTAATGGTCGCCGCAACTTCGCTGGGATGATGACCATAATCATCCACTAACATGACTTCGCCCTTCGGCGTGGCAAATTTGCCTAAATGCTGGAAACGACGCCCTATACCTTGGAACTCCACTAAAGCCTGAGTAATAGCGTTATCGTCGATTTCATCTTCAGTCGCCACCGCAATGGCAGCTAACGCATTGAGCACATTATGTTGGCCCGGTAAATTCAACACCAGATCGAGATCTTCTTTAGCTTTACGTCTAACAGTAAAACGGCACTGATGACCTTGCTGGCTAAAATTAAGTGCTTGCACGTCCGCATCGTCACTGAAACCATAGGTCACGTGTTTACGGCCAATACGCGGCAGAATCTCACGCACGACGGCATCATCGATACACACCACAGCCACACCGTAGAACGGCAAGTTGTGCAGAAAATCCACAAAAGTCGATTTCAGTTTTTCAAAATCACCGCCATAAGTATCCATATGATCAGCTTCGATGTTGGTCACCACACTGACCATAGGCTGCAAATGCAAGAAGCTCGCATCACTCTCATCGGCTTCGGCAATCAAATAACGGCTGGTGCCTAATCTGGCATTGGTACCGGCACTGTTGAGCAAGCCACCAATCACAAAGGTTGGGTCCCGCCCAGCTTGACCATAAACGCTGGCGATAAGGCTCGTTGTCGTGGTTTTACCATGGGTGCCCGCAATCGCCACACCATGTCGATAACGCATCAACTCGGCTAACATCTCAGCACGACGCACAATAGGAATACGTAATTCTTTAGCGGCAAGGATTTCTGGATTTTCCAGATTAATCGCGGTTGATATGACGACCACATCCACTTGCTGCACGTTTTCAGCGGCATGACCAATTTGGATCTTGGCTCCGAGTAAACACAATCTGTCAGTCACGGCATTTTGCGCAATATCCGAACCACTCACCTGATAGCCTTCGTTCACTAACACTTCGGCGATCCCGCCCATGCCCGCGCCGCCAATGCCGACGAAGTGAATACGCTTAATACGGCGCATTTCTGGGATCATGCTTCTCAGTTGTGCGTATCTTTCTGTCTTAGTCATGCTTATCCTTTCTCAGCAAGGCTGATGCACACTGCGGCAACTTGTTCAGTCGCATCCAGTACCGCAACGTCTCTCGCTCTTTGGCCCATACGGGCTAATTCTGTTCTGTCATTGGCGAGCAACTGTAATTTGTTCGCCAGTTTATTCACGTCCAAGATGGCCTGTGGCAATAGGAAAGCTGCGCCAGCCTCAACCAATACTTGAGCGTTACGGGTTTGATGATCATCCACTGCATGGGGATAAGGTACCAGAATACTCGGTAGCCCCACCGCCGCTAACTCAGACACAGTCAAGGCGCCAGCTCGGCACAATACCACATCAGCCCAGCGATAGGCGGCTTCCATATCGTCGATAAACTCAGCGATATTCACGCCACCATCTTGTCCTTGTTGCTGATATGCCGCCTTCACGCCCGTAAGATTATCTTTACCCACTTGATGCCAAACCGTCACTGACTGCTGCTGACTCAGTATCGCGACAGCTTCTGGCATAAGATCGTTAAATACTTTGGCGCCAAGGCTGCCACCGACCACGAGCACTTTTAAGGCTTCATCAGCCTCATGCTTAGGTTCTGCACCTAAGGCAATCAGTTCTTGGCGAATCGGATTACCAACGACCTTGGCCTTCACTGTGGTAAAGGTATTTTTAAAAGCGCATAACACTTGCGTCGCAATCCGCGACAACAACTTGTTTGTCATCCCTGGGATAGCATTTTGTTCATGCAGCACCAGTGGAATACCGGCTAATCTTGCCGCAACACCACCTGGGCCACTGGCGAATCCGCCCATGCCAAGGACCACATCGGGTTTAAACTCAGCAATCACGGCCTTAGCCTGCAATATTGAACGCACCACTTTAAAGGGCGCCGCGAGTTTTCTGATCAAACCATTACCGCGCACACCTTTGATATCAATGAAATCAATATCAAATCCATACTGGGGCACTAAACGCGCCTCCATACGATCTGCCGTGCCTAACCAACGCACTTGCCAACCCTGTTGAGCTAAATACTTAGCCACCGCCAGTGCCGGGAACACATGTCCTCCCGTACCACCCGCCATGACTAAAATACGTTTTCCTATTGGAGTCATCACTTCAATCTCCCTTGCACGGCCTGAACTAATGTCATGCGCCGCTCGTAATCAATGCGCAACAACATCATAGCTGCCGCAGTCATGACCCATAAACTACTACCACCGTAACTGATAAAAGGTAATGTCAGCCCTTTGGTTGGCAACATGCCGATACTCGCGCCGACATTCACCACAGTCTGGAAACAAATCCAAATTCCGATGGCATAACCTAAATAACCTTCAAATGGCTTATCCATGGCTAAACACAAATTACCTAAACGAATCGATCTCAGCGCCACAAATAGCAGCACAGATAACACAGCGATAATGCCGATAAAGCCCAATTCTTCCCCGATCACGGCAAAGATAAAGTCTGTGTGCGCTTCGGGTAAATATTCTAATTTTTGAATACTATTTCCGAGCCCTTGGCCAAACCAATCACCTCGACCATAGGCCATCAAAGATTGAGTCAACTGGTAACCGCTACCGAAGGGATCTTGCCAAGGATCCATAAAGGAGGTCACTCGGCGGATACGATACGGTTCCAATAGTACTAGGGCCACGAACGCCAATACGCCCGCAAAAATCAAGGCAAAGAAATCGAGTAAACGCGCACCGGCTAAGAACAATAAACCAACCGTTCCAACAAATAGCACCACCACAGTACCTAAGTCGGGCTGCATCAAAATCAGCACAGCGTAAATCGCAAATACTGCAATCGGCTTATAGAAGCCTTTAGCATTCTCGCGCACTTCCTGATGACGCCTCACTAAGTAACCCGCCATATAGATGGCGAAGGCAAATTTAGCGACTTCCGCCACCTGGATACGAATAGGGCCTATGGATAACCAACGCGTTGCACCGTTTACCGTAGTGCCAACCACCAATACAGCCAACAACATCAAACCCACAATCAACAACAACATGGGGCTCCAGCGCTGCCAAGTCTGCATCTCTACTCTTAGCACAAATGCCGCAATGAATAAGCAACCCACTAAATAACCCACATGGCGAGTCATAAAATAAAATGGGTTCCCCGTGAGCGTTTGCGCTTCAGGCATAGAGGCTGACATCACCATTACAAAGCCGAAGCTAATCAAAGACAACACAGCCGCGAGCAAAGCACGGTCGTACAATTGCACGCCCGGGACTTCGGTATCACGTTGCCAATTGGGTATTGCTAAACGCAAACGCCCAAATAGGCTAAGTTGTCTTGCATCACTCGCCATTAAGTTGTCCCACAAGGTTTCTAAAATCATCACCTCGAGCCATGAAGTTACTGTACATATCTAAACTGGCGCAGGCTGGCGATAATAAAACGATATCACCAGAGGTTGCCAATTCAGCGGCTTTCGCTACCGCAGCAGCCATAGTGTCGACTCTTATCGAGCCGTCTTTCAATGCAGCAATCTTTTTACCATCGCGGCCTAAGGTGATGAGGTGTGTCACTTTAGCTAAAGCCACAGCTAAAGGCTTAAAATCAGCCCCTTTACCGTCACCGCCAGCAATCAAAATAATATCGCCTAAGTGGTCACTCAAGCCATCGAGCGCGGCGACTGTGGCACCGACATTTGTCGCTTTAGAGTCATTGACATAGGTCACGCCATTCTTAACACCAACCACTTCACAGCGATGGGATAAGCCAGTAAAAGTACGCGCCACTTTTGCCATAACGTGCTTATCGACACCCACGACATCCACAAGCGCCATCGCCGCAAGTAGGTTGGCATGGTTATGACTGCCAATCAGCGAGACTTCAGTGATCGGCATTATTTCGCTGCTGCCGTGATAAATCTTGCTGTCGCTGATGCCCCATTCGTCCGCTTCTGGCGCAGCTAAACCAAAACTATTTTGGTTCATTGGTTCTGGCGGTACGGTCAGTTTATCGTCACGATTAAAGAGTACGGCACGGGTTTGTTTGTATAAGCGTAATTTAGCCTCGCGGTAGGCATCAATGTCGCTGTATCTGTCCATGTGGTCTTCGCTGATATTCAAACAGGTCGCCACCACACACTTAAGACTGTGGGTGGTTTCCAATTGAAAGCTCGACAACTCAAGCACAAATAAGTCGGCATTTTCATGCAGTAGATCCAGCGCAGGCACACCAATATTCCCACCAACGGCAACGGCGATACCCGCTTCCCTTGCCATTTCGCCCACAAGCGTAGTGACAGTCGATTTTCCGTTAGAGCCAGTAATACCAATCACACAAGGTTTACGGTCAGCAATCTCACGGGCAAATAGCTCCACATCGCCAATCACCTCAATGCCCATATCCACAGCGGCACGCACCTCTGGGGTATAAGTAGCAATGCCGGGACTAATAATGATCTGCGTCGCTTGCACAAGATAACGGCAATCGAATCCGCCAGAAATCAGCTTCACATCAGGAAAAGACGTTGCTAACGTTTCAGCACCCGGAGGCTGCCGACGACTGTCCATCACCAATGGCGTAATGCCCTTTCCACACAAATAGCGCACCACGGACAAGCCCGTTGCCCCTAAACCTAACACTATGTGTGAATACTGATTTTGCATAAGCAATTACCTTAACTTCAACGTGGCTAAGCCAAGTAAGACGAGGAATATCGAGATAATCCAAAAACGCACTATCACTCGAGGTTCAGGCCAACCTTTTAACTCATAGTGATGGTGGATCGGCGCCATGCGGAAAATACGCTGGCCGCGTAACTTGTACGAACCCACCTGCAGAATCACTGACAGGGTTTCCATCACGAACACGCCGCCCATAATCACTAACAAAATCTCTTGGCGAACGAGCACTGCAATCGTGCCAAGTGCAGCACCTAATGACAGTGAACCCACATCGCCCATGAAGACTTGCGCAGGGTAAGTGTTGAACCACAAAAAGCCCAGACCCGCACCGACAATGGCGGTACAGACGATCACTAACTCACCCGAACCGGGTAAATGCGGGATATGTAAGTAATTCGCAAACTGAGCGTGACCCGACAAATAAGCAATCAACGCAAACGCCGCCGCGACCATTACCGTCGGCATAATCGCCAAACCGTCGAGGCCGTCGGTTAAGTTCACCGCATTGCTCGAACCCACAATAGTGAAATACGCCAATACGATAAATACGGCGCCGAGTTGCGGCATCACGTCTTTAAAGAAAGGCACCACTAATTGGGTTTCGCCTGGATTGGCCGCTGTGGCATACAGGAAAAAAGCAATAAGCAGCGCAGCCAAAGATTGCAGAATGTACTTCCAGCGCGCGATCAAGCCTTTAGTGTCTTTACGTACCACTTTGCGATAATCGTCGATAAAACCGATCAAACCGAAACTGCCGAGCACAAACAGCATGACCCACACATAGCGGCTACCGAGATCGCCCCACAGCAACACGCTGATGAAAATAGCAGCCAATATCAGCAAGCCACCCATAGTCGGCGTGCCACGCTTACTAAAATGTGATTCTGGACCATCGTTACGCACAACCTGACCAATTTGCAGTAATTGCAAACGTTCAATCAGTTTAGGGCCAAACCATAAGCTAAAAACCAATGCGGTCAATAAGCCTAAAATGGCTCGAAATGTCACATAGGAAAACACGTTAAACCCGGTATGAAAACGGGTTAAATACTCGGCCAGATATACCAGCATTTACACTAACTCCCCACGCCCGAAGGCTACTGTTAGGCCATCCACGACCCGCTCCATGGCGGCGCTACGTGAACCTTTAACGAGAACCGTTACCTGTCCCGGCAACTGGTTTATATGCTTTATAAGTTTTTCTACTAACGTCGCCACACTGTCATAGTGCTCCGCACCGAAAGCTTGGCTCGTGTGCTGACTTAAAGTTCCGGTACAAAACAAGGCATCAATCCCCTGTTGCTTGGCCAGTTGCCCTAGTTCAGCGTGTAAAAGGGGCGCATTGTCGCCTAATTCTCCTAAATCTCCCAGTACCAGACAGCGATTTTCAGAAATTTCCTTTAACCAAGCGATCGCCGCGCCAACGGAGACAGGATTTGCGTTATAGCTATCGTCGATTAGACGCACGCGCCCCAATTGACTCGGCTGCATACGTCCTTTCACTGGCGTTAATTGGCTCAAGCCTTCAGATATTTCAGTCAAACTCAATCCCAAAGCAATACAAACACTTGCAGCGGCGAGTGCATTACTCACCTGATGACGACCCGCCAACGGCAATACCACTTGGCAAGATTCACCTAAATAATTGAGCATAAAACGATAGCAACCATCCGCATTAGTCTTATGGCCTGTCGCTATCACGTCGATATGACGTTTAGCGGCACCATCTTGCTGGGAGAAGCTCAGTTGCTTATAAGGTCTTGCCTTAACGCTCATAAAATCAGCGAAGGCATCATCGGCATTGATGATGGCAGTGCCATCGGCCTGCAGATGATTAAAAATTTCTGACTTCGCCTGTGCGACACCCGCTTGCGATCCAAATCCTTCTAAATGGGCGCTGCCGACGTTATTCACCAGCGCGACGTTTGGACGCACAAGTCCCGAGGTGTAATCGATTTCACCTTTATGGTTAGCGCCGAGCTCGAATATCCCAAACTCATCCTCTGGCGTTAAACGCAGCAAAGTGAGCGGCACACCAATCTCATTATTAAAATTGCCAGCGGTATAGAGGATTTGATGCTTTGCCGACAGAATGGTCGCGATCATTTCCTTCACGCTGGTTTTGCCGTTTGAGCCAGTCAAAGCAACACAAATCGGATTGATCTGGTCACGAACATAAGCACCAATCGCACCCATGGCCTTTTGACAATCAGCCACAATGAGCTGCGGGACATCAAAAGCTAATTCACGCTCAACCATTAACGCCGCGGCGCCGTTCGCAATAGCTGTTGCGGCAAAATCATGGCCGTCAAAGCGCTCACCCTTTAAGGCAACAAACAGGGTTGCAGCGCCGATTTTACGGCTATCACTGCTTAAATCTTGGATGGTGACGTCGTCACCGACTCGATGCACGCCTAAGTGTTGACTTAGAGTCTCGAGAGAAAGAGGGATCATCTTGATTGCTCCGATAACTGGCGTGCCAGAGCGCGTTCATCATAGTCATGACGCACACCTGCCGCCTCTTGGTAAGTTTCGTGGCCTTTGCCCGCCAGCAAGATCACATCGCCAGGTTTAGCCAATGCCACAACCTCTTTAATTGCTGCGATACGGTTAACCTGAGTCAATGCCTGCTCTGGTGTTGCAAGCCCTTGGATAATATCGGTAATAATTTGCGCGGGGTCTTCACTGCGCGCATTGTCGCTGGTCACCATAATGCGGTCGGCAAACTGTTCAGCAGCTTGGCCCATCAAAGGACGCTTGCCCTTATCACGGTCGCCGCCACAACCAAACACGCACCATAAATCACCAGCACAATGGCGACGTAGCGCGTTTAACGCTTGTTCGATCGCATCGGGTGTATGGGCATAATCGACCACTAAGGTGATGTTATCCGCAGTAGTAAAACGCTCCATACGACCTGCAACAGGCGTTAAATATTGCACTTGCTCCGCTAACGCTTTCATATCAAAACCTTGCAGATACAAGGCCGATAACGCCGCGAGTAAATTAGAGAGATTAAAGGCACCAAGAAGTGGCGAGTTGATTTGAGTCTCGCCCTCGGGCCACACTAAGGTTGCACTGACACCTTGATCGTCAAACTTGGCATTTTTAGTATAAAAAGCCGCACCTTGATGACCTTCAATGCTAAAACCCCAAATCTGCGCAGGCACAGGCTTAAGCTCAGTCAACCAAGAGGCGCCAACTGCATCGTCGAGATTCAATAAACCGTGACCTAAAGTGCTGAAGCGAAATAGGCTTTGTTTAGCGGCGGCATAGCTTTCCATATCGCCGTGGTAATCGAGGTGATCGCGTGTCAGATTAGTGAACACGGCAACATCAAATGGTACTGCGTCGACGCGGCCTTGCACTAAGCCGTGACTTGACACTTCCATGGCGCAGACACTCGCGCCTTGGGCTTCAAACTCATGCAACTGACGCATTAAGGTAATCGCATCGGCGGTGGTATTACCGCTATCGACTAAAGCCCCCCAGAGACCATTACCAAGGGTTCCCATGACGGCGGCTTTGCGCCCCAATGAAGTCACCAGTTGTGCAATGAGTTGACTCGTAGAGGTTTTACCGTTAGTTCCGGTAATGCCGATAACCCCAAGGGATGGCATAACGGCAGACTTGTGCGCTAAGGGATAACGCTGGGCGGCAATTGCCGATACCTGACGACTTAACTGAAAGAAATAAATCTGCACACCGTGCTCGGCATTATCGCCCAGCAACACTTTGCCATGTTGGTCAGCATCATCCGTGTGAACTAATACGCCTGCGGCACCTAAATCTAAAGCTTTTTCAATAAACTGTCTGCCATCGACCTTATGTCCTGGCAGCGCCAAAAACACATCGCCGCGACGTATTGCGCGGCTATCTAAGGTCAGATCATTGAAGGACTGCGCGCCAGCATAATGTAGCCAAGGCGCTAGCAAATCCCGTAATAACATCATTCTGCTCTCCCAGCGGCGATTCCCGCCAATTGCACTTGTTCTTTATCGGTAATGGGTTCAACGTTTAACATTTGCAGTGCGCCAGACATGACTTTGGCAAATGCAGGCCCCGCCACTGAACCACCATAATAGAGATCGCCCTTAGGCTCATTCACTACCACCACTATCGCTAATCTAGGATTATTCGCAGGAGCAACACCCGCAAATAAAGCAACATAATCATCACCATAACCACCAGCAACTGCCTTACGACTTGTACCAGACTTACCTGCAACTGGATAACCGTCGATGTGCGCTAAGGTGCCAGTGCCACCTTTTTCCGTTACACCGACCAGCATTTGCATTACATCGTGGGCCACATTTTCAGAAATGACTCGCTCACCGACAGGTGGCTTTTTCAGTTTCATTATCGAGACTGGAAACAAAGTGCCGCCATTGCCTAAGGTGGCATACATGCGCGCAAGTTGAAGTGTTGTTGCCGTTAAGCCGTAACCAAACGACAAGGTGGCACGTTCAAAGTCTGACCAACGGTGGCGATCTTGAATCAAGCCAGCGCTTTCACCCGTGAGGTTAATTCCCGAAAAACTGCCAAGTCCCATGGATTGATAAGTACCGAGCAGTTGCTGCACCGGAATAGACAAAGCCAATTTACTGATGCCGACGTTACTGGATTTAGCCAAAATACGCGCCAAACTCATATCGCCGTAGTTGGCGGGGTCACGTACTTGGCGACCACCTAAACGCATCCAACCCGGTGAAGTGGCAATAATATCGGTCGATTTAACTGTGCCAGCTTCAAGCGCTGCGGCAACCACAAATGGCTTAATGGTCGAACCCGGCTCAAAGGTATCTGTCATAGCACGGTTACGCATTCTGAAGGTTTGCAGATTGTCGCGCGCATTGGGGTTATACGAAGGCGTATTCACCATTGCCAAGACTTCACCCGTGTGAATGTCGAGGACGACAATCGAACCCGAAGTCGCTTGGTTCATCTCAGTGGTGCGTTTTAGTTCGCGATAGGCTAATTGTTGGATCCTATGATCGATACTCAGCACGAGATCGTTAGGGCTCTCACCTTCCTGCACTATATCCAGACGCTCGACGACATGACCATCGCGTGACTTACGCACTTTTTGTTTGGAAGGCGTACCTGTTAACCAACTATTGTAAGCATTTTCAACACCTTCAATCCCAACATCATCTATGTTAGTGATGCCGATTAACTGAGCTGTGATTTCACCGCCAGGATAATAACGGCGGGATTCAGACTTTAGAAATACACCGGGTAATTTAAGTTGAGTAATATAGTCCGCAACCGCAGGGGTAATTTGGCGTTTCAAGTAGGTGAAGCGTTTGGTGGGGTTACTGCGCACTCGCTCTAACAAATCTTCGAGGGGCTCATGCAACACATCGGCTAAGGCTTGCCAGCGGCGCATATCGGCAAAACCATTACTATCATTGACTTGTTTTGGATCGGCCCAGACGGCTCGTACAGGTACGCTCACGGCCAGCATGTCGCCATTACGGTCGGTGATCAAGCCACGCTGCACTTCACGACTAGTGGTCCGCAATGTTCGCATGTCACTTTCGTGACGTAATTTGTCAGGCTCGATAATTTGAATGTAAGCTGCGCGTCCCACTAGGCTGCAAAACAACGCACACACAAACCCGACCACTACGTATAAACGCCAGTGGATCAATTGAGGTTTTTGCGGTTTGCTTACCCGTTTGATTTTCGCTTGCCTAGTCATATCTTCCCTATACTCACGGCACCTTTACCACAACTTCTTCGCTGGGTAACGGACGACTCATGTTGAGTTCCTTAGAGGCAATACGCGTAATACGACTGTGCTCAGTCTGCGATTGCTCTTCTAATAATAAATTGCGCCACTCAATATCTAATCTATCTCGCTCCTGCAGTAACTGGTCCCACTGGGTTGTCAGTTGACGGCTAACATGGCTGCCATAAACCACGGCAACCGCATTACTCAGCACAAGCAAGGCTAATAACAAGATCCATTTATGCAGCCATAAATCATGTAAAACGATCCGTGGCAGATTAATCGAGGGCTTACTCACAGTGCGCCCCTTAGTAATCTAAACGCTCGGCAATGCGTAACACTGAGCTGCGAGCTCTGGCATTGCGTTCGATTTCTTCGTCGGATGGCATAATCGCCTTGCCCACGGCACGTAACTTACGCGACTTGTTAATTTGATCTTCAGTCACCGGAAAACCGTGCGGTACACTTTCGCCTTGGCTATGACGACGAATAAAACGCTTCACGATACGATCTTCTAAAGAATGAAAACTGATGACCGACAAACGTCCTTGGGGAGCGAGCACATTGACGGCTCCTTCAAGTGCCTGATCAATTTGATCTAATTCACTATTGATATAAATGCGGATCGCTTGAAACACCCGAGTCGCAGGGTGCTTATTACGTTCTTTATTTTTAGTGATACGCGCAATTAAATCGGCTAAATCTTTGGTACGTAAAAACGGCGTTTTCTCACGATCGGCAGCAATACAACGGGCAATATGGCGGGCGTTTTTCTCTTCGCCATAGGTTTTAAATACCCAAGCCATATCTTCAATTTCGGCACGAGCCAACCATTGCGCAGCCGTTTGGCCTTGACTGTTATCCATACGCATATCGAGTGGACCATCGCGCAAAAAACTAAAACCGCGTTCAGCATCGTCTAGCTGGGGTGAAGACACACCTAAATCGAGTAATACGCCATCAATTTTGCCCACAAGCCCAAGCTCTTCGACATAATCGGCTAATTGACCAAAGCCACCATGCACGATTTGAAAGCGTGGATCGTCAGCAAATTGTTTGGCCGCTTCAATCGCTTGAGGATCACGATCGATGGCGATCAATCGACCATGTTCACCGAGTTGTTGTAATACTTGTCTTGAATGACCACCGCGGCCGAACGTGCCATCGATATAGATGCCATCGTCTTTGATGTTTAAACCGCCAACCGTTTCTGCTAGCAGTACGGATAAATGGGCAAATTCTTGACTCATTACTCTCTTCTTATTTAGTTATCACGACTCGTTAAAGTGAAAAATCCGCGAGGCGCTCATTATTAACGAGATCCTCACTTCGAATCGTTTCCTGACATTCATCAATTTGCTGCAGCCAAGATTGCTCATCCCACAGCTCAAATTTATTCAATTGCCCCACCAGCATGATGCGCTTATCTAAATTGGCATATTGCCTTAACGGTGGCGGCAGTAATATGCGCCCATTACTGTCGAGCTCCACTTCGTGGGCGTAGCCGAGTAACAGGCGTTTTAAAGATCTCTGGGTTTTATCAGTATCTGAAAGCTTCAACAACTTAGCTTCGATCAATTCCCATTCGTGAATGGGATACAAGAGTAAACAGGCGGATTGGATATCGACGGTAATCACGATGCGGCCTTGGTGCTCAAGCTGCAAAGGTTCGCGGTATCGCACTGGAATAGCGATCCGTCCCTTTGTATCTAAGTTGATAGCACTGGCTCCACGAAACACGCTAATTCATCCTATCCTTTGATTTTTGATCCACAAATATCCACTATTTCCCACAACTGCTAAGTTTAGGGACAGTCGACAAGCATTGTCAAGGGATGGGATCCTTTTATAAATCCAGTCGGCAAGCGGGTTAGCCGCATGTTGAGCACTTAACCTCGCGACAAACTTTTGACAAGAAAAACCATTAGAGATTGACTAAACAGAGGAAACAACAGGAATAAATAGCGCCGATATATTCAGCAACCTTTTGCTTTCAGGTGCTTGCGATGAAAAAAATGGGGAATTATTTCTGTATTTGTGGGATTTTACGGGTCGAGAAATAACGTCAAACTCAAAAACGCAACAAAACAAACTTACGTCCATCCTTATTCGACAGTCAAAAAAGAGTTGAAATCAGCATAAAAATCTAAATTTTCATTCCAAATAAAGACGTTCATCTTTTTACTAATGGCTGAATATTAATGTCGCGATTGCGAGAAAGATCAAAAATCCCACGTAAAATCCACCAAAAGAACCACTTTCTCCCTATACATTCACCTTATACCCGCACTAGCTACCTAATAGCTCGCCCTATTCGCCTTAACAAGTTAAACGGCGTATAGTCTAAATATTGACCTACTTCAGCCGATATCATATTAAGAGGTGTAATAACAAGGAGGCGTTATGAGTGGATTGGATAGCATTTATGCCATGCTGGCACAGCCAGTAAAAGCCGTGTTTCACCCTAAACGGGTTGTTGACCAAGTCAGCAGTGCAAGCGCAAATGCCCCCGATAGCCATGAAACACCGCAGTCGCAGTTACCTCCAGCGTTAGAAAGCCGCAATACTAAAGTCAGGGAAAGACGCAAAGAATCAGATAACAATAAAAATAAGAAACGCCGTGCATCGGATGAAACCGAAACGCTAAAACTAAAAGAAGGTGTCGTACTTGAAGTGACCGATGATTCCGCAGAAATCAAAAAGCCACCGAGCCAACATATCATTGATGTAGAAGTATAAATCCGTACTGATATAAAACGGAAAAAACGCAATCCCATTGGATTATCGCCTTTTTATTAGCCTCTTTTTAGCAGCACTATCGAGCATGTCTGAAATCAGGCAGATTTCGAATCATGCGATACCTCAAATTAAGTTTTATCTCAAACCAATGCCGCCTCAAGGCGTATTGTTTAAGTTCGAGTTCTGGCCACCGCGTCCTGCCAACCTGCGTATAGCTGTACTCGAGTCTGGGCATCGATATTAGGGATAAAATGCTTATCAATGCAGGCTTTGTGCTCAAGCTCTATCACACTCTCCCAAAAGCCCACGGCCAACCCAGCTAAAAATGCCGCACCTAAAGCGGTTGTCTCACAAACGCTTGGCCTTAACACTTCGACATCGGTAATGTCGGCTTGAAATTGCATCAAAAAATCATTAGCGACCGCGCCGCCATCCACCTTTAAACGCTTAAGGCTGACGCCACTGTCTTTGATCATGGCATCGAGTAAATCTTTACTCTGATAAGCGATGGATTCTAACGCCGCCCGAATAATATGATTACGATTCGCCCCGCGTGTCAGACCAAATAGCGCACCACGGGCATTGGGATCCCAATAGGGCGCACCGAGTCCCACAAAAGCGGGCACCAGATACACGCCATTAGTATCGGCGACCTTAGAGGCAAAGTACTCAGTATCACTGGCGTCACGAATAAGCCCTAGTTCATCCCGCAGCCATTGAATGGTCGCACCGCCCATAAAGACTGAACCTTCAAGGGCATAGTTCACTTCACCCTTAGGCCCCACGGCAACTGTGGTCAATAAGCCATGGTTTGAGCGCACCGCTTTTGTCCCTGTATTCATCAACAAAAAACAACCAGTACCGTAGGTATTCTTCGCCATGCCGGGCTCGACACATAACTGACCAAAAAGCGCAGCCTGTTGATCGCCCGCCATTCCTGCGACTTGGATTTCACTGCCTTCCCCCGCTATCCGTGTCGTACCATACACGCTGCAGGAAGGTTTAACGTCAGGCAACATAGACAAGGGAATATCTAAGGCTTCGAGTAACTTATTATCCCAAGTCAGGCTATGGATATTGAATAGCAAAGTGCGGGCAGCATTGGTGGGATCGGTGACATGCACCTTGCCCTCGGTTAACTTCCACACGAGCCAAGTATCGATAGTGCCGAACAACAACTCACCACGCTCGGCTTGCTCACGGGCATTGGGCACATTATCTAGAATCCACTTGATCTTAGTGCCTGAAAAATAAGGGTCGAGTAATAAACCAGTATTCTCACGCACATATTCTTCTAACCCTTGAGCTTTAAGTTGCTCACAAATCTCAGCGCTGCGACGGCACTGCCACACTATCGCGTTATAAATAGGTTTACCTGTGGCCTTCTCCCATATAACAGTGGTTTCCCGCTGATTGGTAATGCCAATGGCGGCCACTTCATCGCTGTGAATACCCGCACGCGCCAATACTTCAATTAACACTGAACTTTGGCTTGCCCAAATCTCCATGGGATCATGCTCGACCCAACCCGGATTCGGGTACAACTGGGTAAATTCCCGCTGGGACACGCTGACAATATTTGCGTCGTGATCGAACACTATCGCCCTTGAGCTGGTCGTGCCTTGATCTAAGGCCACCACGTATTTTTTCTGCACGCTACTATCCTATCTGAACTCTCCGCCGCCTTTTTATGCTAGGGAGAATTAACATGATCCACCGACTTATGCAGTGAATATATTCGGAATTTACCGCCGTGACCAGCAAGCAAGCCGTAAAACAAGATAACGCCACCATGCTATAGCCATAAAAAAGCCCTGAAGATTCAGGGCTTTTTTTAACATACTGAACTTACATCTTGTAGCTCATTTGGATACCCGCAAGCCATACATCACCGCTTGCTTCACCGTTAAAATTAACAGTCGCGAGGTTCAATAGGTTTTGCTGTTCGTTGATTGGCGCATCGCCAGTCGCTTTAATATAAGTCACAGCAAAATCAACGTTCAGATTCTTAGTTGCCTGATAACCTGCACCCACAGAGAACCACAGACGATCAGAGTCTGGAATTGTGGTTGTGCGCCACTCGTCATTTGCTGCCGTTTTGTCTAAAGCAACACCGGCACGCACTAACCAGTCATTATTCACTTGGTAAGTGGTTCCCAGCGCGAAACGCCAGTTATCTTCAAAGTGTTCTTCTTTAACAACATCAAATCCCACTGGTAATTTAGTCTTTAAGTCGATGGGTTTAACGTCACCAGGGAAATAAGCCACCAACTGATCAAATACACTCCAATCGGTCCAGTTCACGCTCGCGTGCATGGCCCAGTTATCGGTCAATTGATGATGGGAAGCAATTTCTGCAAAGGCGGGTAATTCAAGGGGTAAATACCCTTCGATAGACACATCTTGGCCGCCGGTATACAAGAAGCCAGAAGCATGGCCATCTAAGTCCAATTGCACGCCGCTGTGATACGCAAAACCTAAACGGTGAGCCGGATTAATTTGCCAACTTGAACCTAACTGCCAGCCGTAACCCACATCATCACCCTTCATGCTTTTCAGCTCAGTGCCACCAGGAGGCAACATAGCCTGCACAGGAGCCGGCAGAGCCGGTTTGATACCATCGACCCAACCGGGTAATGACGCACCAATTTCGCCTTCACCATAAACGATACGCACACCAGCACCGACGCTAACTGCATCATTGATGCGATAAGCGATGTTTGGATTAAACTCAACGGTTGTAACTGAAGTCTTGTTACCAAAAATAGCCGCGGCGTGAGTCGCAGGTAATTCAGTGGCTAGACCATAGTTAGAATTTACCGCTAGGCCCCATGTCCATTGATCATTTAACTGATTTGAGTAGTAAAAGTTTGGTACCAGTGCGTCATCGGCCACATCCAGTGCATCGCCACCTTTCATAACAACAGGATCCGAGCTAAGGCTGACATCGCCAGTCACATCGACGTTTGGCATCACATAGATGCCACCCGCTGATAATTGACGACCCTCAAGGTAGGTCAACATGGCTGGATTACGTGCTTGAGCCGAAGCGTTATCCGCCATAGCCGCTTCACCGGCAAAGGCGCGGCCTAAGCCTGTGGCAGAATATTCGGCTAATTGAAAACCAGCGGCATGGAGTTGAGTCGTTGAACTTAACAAGGCTGCAGTGACAGCCAAAGTCAGAAGACGTTTTTGCATCGTTATTCTCTAATAATATTATTGTTATCTGTACTACTTAAATGAGTACTGCGGCGTTCAGGCAAAATAGAGCAAACACTCCAGATTGAATGCGAAGCAGTTTACTTATGCAGAAGATGTTTGCAACCAAAGGAGATAAAACAGACAAAAACTCTAGCTAACGATGACTTTAAAACAGATTTAGTGACCAATATCACCATTTAAACAAAACTCAGCCTATATTCGCCCAGTTATTATTCGCAACGCTGATTAACTCAACATGGTTAAATAAAAAATAACCATAATAAACAACAAAATAAAATCAAAAATCGCAGAAACACGTGTAAATCATTCAGATGTAACAAATTCAGCATAAATCACTATCGACACAAAAATTCTATGACACACAAACAGCAGTAAAAATTTATCACTTCAAATACAACTAGTTAAACCATGAGCAGATGATGATTTAAAACAAAAGCGCCTAGGTGTTAACCTAGGCGCTTAAATATGGACTCAACACCAGTACAAATGTGCGCTGAAAAACTAACGGCGCCAGCCTTGGATTTGAGTTTCGTACTGACTGATTTGCGCAGCATGGGACAAGGTCAAGCCAATCGCATCTAAACCGTTGAGTAACTTATGTCTCGCCGATTCTGCCAGCGTAAAACTAAACTCGGCGCCCGACGGTGAAATCACTTTGCAGCTTGTGAGATCAACCGTAATTTGTGCGCCTGTTTCTGCCGCCACTTCGTCCATTAATTGGCGCACCTGCGCGTGAGTTAACGCCACAGGTAACAAGCCGTTATTGATTGAGTTACCGTAAAAAATATCAGCAAAACTCGGCGCAATAATCGCACGCAGACCAAAGTCTGCCAGCGCCCAAGGCGCATGTTCGCGGCTTGAACCACAACCAAAGTTTTCCTGCGCCAAAAGAATCGACGCGCCTTTATAGCGGCTTTGATTCAATGAAAACTCAGGGTTAGGCAGATCGCCCGCATCATCTAAATAACGCCAGTCGTGGAATAAGTGCACGCCAAAACCATCGCGCGTCACCTTAGACAAAAACTGTTTCGGAATGATCTGATCCGTATCGATATTGGTGCTGTCGATCATGACCGCAAGCCCGGTATGGGTCGTAAAAGGTTGCATTAACTTCTCCTCTTGGGTTTACGGTAATTAGTAAGGTTTACGAATATCGACAAAATGCCCAGCCACCGCAGCGGCGGCGGCCATTGCAGGGCTCACCAAATGGGTGCGACTGCCACGGCCTTGGCGGCCTTCGAAGTTACGATTACTGGTCGAAGCGCAGCGATCACCCGCTTCTAATCTGTCATCGTTCATCGCTAAACACATAGAACAACCCGGTAAACGCCACTCAAACCCCGCTTCGATAAAGATTTTATCTAAGCCTTCGGCTTCGGCTTGCGCTTTCACTTGACCAGAACCGGGTACGACAATCGCGGTGACGCCATTCGCGACTTTACGACCTTTGGCATGTACGGCGGCGCTGCGTAAATCTTCAATCCTTGAGTTAGTACAAGAACCGATAAATACCTTGTTGATACTGATGTCTGTCATAGGCGTGCCCGCACTCAGGCCAATGTATTCTAAGGCCTTTTCCATGCTGGCACGGGTGCTTGGGTTGGCTTCATCAATAGGATTTGGCACTTTTCCATCGATCGCTACGACTTGGCCGGGGTTTGTACCCCAAGTCAATTGTGGTGCAATATCGGCGGCATCGAGTACCACAGTCGCATCAAACACGGCGCCATCATCGGTTTTTATGGCTTGCCAATAAGCGACAGCCTCAGTCCAATCTTCGCCCTTGGGTGCAAACTCGCGGCCTGCTAAATAGTCGAAAGTGGTTTGATCCGGCGCGACCATGCCCGCCTTAGCGCCCATCTCAATCGCCATGTTGCACACTGTCATGCGGCCTTCCATCGACAGGGCTTCAATCGCCTCACCGCAGAACTCCACCACATAACCCGTGCCACCATCCATGCCGATTTTGCCAATAATAGCGAGTACGATATCTTTGGCGGTCACGCCATCGGTGACATGACCACGCACTTCAATCTTCATGGTCTTAGCTTTTAGTTGACGCAAGGTTTGGGTTGCTAAAACGTGCTCAACCTCGGACGTACCAATGCCAAACGCCAATGCCCCAAAGGCGCCATGGGTCGCGGTATGGGAATCACCACAGACAATCACAGTGCCGGGTAAGGTAATACCCAACTCTGGCCCCATCACATGCACAATCCCTTGATTAGGATGGTGAATGTCGTATAAACGCACGCCAAAGTCTTTACAGTTTTGCGCTAGGGTTTCAACCTGAGTGCGCGCCATCGGGCTTAGGGCATCCAAGCTGGCGCTACGGGTCGAAGTGTTGTGATCCATAGTAGCAAAGGTTTTTTCCGGTGCACGCAGTTTGCGGCCCGCCACTTTTAAGCCACTAAATGCTTGGGGAGAAGTCACTTCATGGACTAAATGTCTGTCGACATAAATGATCGGCGCTTCACCTTCAGGAGTCGCTACAACGTGGGCATCCCATACTTTTTGATACAGCGTTTTTGCCACCGCGTTTTTTGGCACAGTCGTCATTACACACCTTCCTTTATAGCATTGGCGATAAAGTCACCCATCTCGGCGGTTGATTTAGCTTGGCTACGCTTGTCGCTGCTCAATAGCTCACCGGTTAAGTAGCCAGAATTTAATGCTTTGCTTACGGCACGTTCAATCGCACAGGCGGCTTCTTCTTGCTTTAAGCTGTGGCGCAGCATTAATGCCGCCGACAGAATTTGGGCGATAGGGTTTGCAATACCTTTGCCCGCGATATCCGGCGCACTGCCACCCGCTGGTTCAAATAAACCAAAGCCAGTGCTGTTCATGCTCGCCGATGACAACAAGCCCATAGAGCCAGTTAACATGGCGATTTCGTCGGATAAAATATCGCCGAACAGGTTAGAACATAGCATCACATCGAACTCATCGGGACGACGTAGCAACTGCATGGTCGCATTATCGATATAGATGTGTTCAAGCTCGACATCGGGGAAATCTACTGCGACTTCTTCAACCACTTGGCGCCATAACACTGAACAGGCGAGCACATTGGCTTTATCCACTGAGGTCACTTTTTTACGGCGACCACGGGCGGCTTCGAAGGCGATGCGGGCGATACGGCTAATTTCGCGACGGCTATAACGCATGGTATCGAAGGCTTCTTCATTTTCGCCTTCGCCTTGACGGCCCTTCGGCTTACCAAAATAAATGCCGCCGGTTAACTCGCGCACACATAAAACATCAAAGCCACGGGCGGAAATATCGCTACGCAGCGGCGACATATGTTCTAAGCCATCATGCAATTTTGCTGGGCGCAGATTACAGAACAGTTCGAAGTGACCACGCAGAGGCAATAGCGCGCCGCGCTCAGGTTGTTCATTTGGTGGTAACTTTTCCCACTTAGGACCGCCTACCGAGCCAAATAGGATCGCATCGGCCGCTTCACAGCCCTTTAGCGTGGCATCGGGTAAGGGACAACCGTGGTTATCGATGGCAATACCGCCAACATCGAATTCAGTGTATTCGATATTCAAATCGAAACGCGCTTCAACCTCACGCAGCACTTTACGCGCCTCTGCCATCACTTCAGGACCGATCCCATCCCCTGCTAATACTGCTATTTGATAACTCATACGCCAGCTAACTCCTTTAAATGTGAATGCTTTATGCTCGACCTTGCTATTCTTTGGATGCTTTTAGCGACTAGACGCCGCCTAGCTCTCGATTTTTTTGCATGCTTTGTTTGTAATCGGCAACCTTGTCTGCGCGGCACGTTAAGTTCATCACATGCACTAAAGCGCGTGCCGAGGCTTCAACCACATCGGTTGCCAAACCTACGCCGTGAAAGTTTTGCTCGTGGTAAACCGCGGTAATATCCACTTGGCCTAATGCATTTTGACCTACGCCCTTAGCGCCTAGCTTGTAGCTGATGATATCGATTCGACGATCGGTTGCGCGGGCAATCGCGTTATAGGCAGCATCAACAGGACCATTACCGGTTGCGGCTTCGGTTTTAATTTCGCCGCCCACTTCGATACGTACAGTCGCCGTAGCTACGCCTTCAGTTGAGTCAGACTGCACCACTAATTGCTGCAATTGATAGTGATTGTCTTCTTCGGCCTGCGCTTCCATAAAGGCTAAGGCTTCTAGATCATAATCAAATACTTGGCCTTTTTTATCTGCCAATTTTAGAAACTCTTCATACAGAGTATCCATATTGTAATCGTGCTCGCTATAGCCCATTTCCTCCATGCGATGCTTGATCACATGGCGACCCGAGCGCGAGGTCATATTCAAGTTGTTGCGATTCAAACCTATGCTTTCTGGCGTCATGATTTCATAGGTATTTTGTGCTTTTAACATGCCATCCTGATGGATACCCGACGAATGGGTAAAGGCATTGGCACCGACAATAGCCTTGTTCGCCTGCACTGGCATATTGCATAACTGGCTGACTAAATTAGAAGTACGGTGAATTTCTTTGGCATTAATGCCCGTTTCTAATCCCAACATCCCCTTACGCGTCGCTAAAATCATCGCGATCTCTTCCAGTGAACAGTTACCCGCACGCTCACCTATGCCATTGATCGTACATTCAATTTGACGCGCACCGTGTTGCACTGCAGTTATCGAGTTAGCCACAGACAAACCTAAGTCATCGTGGCAATGCACTGAGATCACCGCTTGGTCGATATTCGGCACCCGATTAAACAAAGTTTGAATGATATTGCCAAACTCGCTGGGCACTGTGTAACCGACCGTATCGGGAATATTAATGGTGCGCGCGCCCGCACGAATGGCCGCTTCTACCATACGGCATAGATTATCGATGGGCGTACGCCCCGCATCCTCACAGGAAAATTCCACATCGTCGGTAAAACGGCGGGCATACTTCACCGCGCCTACGGCCATCTCTAACACTTGATCGAAAGAACGCTTCAACTTGCTCTCAACGTGAATCGTCGAGGTCGAGATAAAGGTATGGATACGGAATTGATCTGCAACAGACAAGGCCTGCGCCGCAGCATCTATGTCCTTTTCCAATGCGCGGGATAAGGCACAAACGCGGCTATTTTTGATGGTACGCGCTATGGTCTGCACTGACTCAAAATCACCGGGCGAAGAAACCGGAAAACCCACTTCCATCACATCCACACCCAGACGTTCCAGCGCCATAGCGATCTGTAGTTTTTCTTTGACCGACAAACTTGCGGCTAATGCCTGCTCACCATCACGCAAGGTAGTATCAAATATTATGACTCTGTTAGACATTTCGCTTCTCCATGGAACGTCACCGTTCGTTAGTTAATTTTTGCCGTATTCAGATACAAAAAACCCCGCAACATCGGTGCGGGGTTTGTGAATGCTTTGCCTCTTTATCGAGCGTGCAACACTAAGACCTCCGCGTATAAACCGCGAGAGATAGAAGGAGGAGGTCGAGTTTGCGGCTAATAATATTCATTTAATCTGTATATTTATTCTGTTTGAATTATTGAGGACGGTTAATATTTAACTTGCCTAGCCGATAGTGTCAACCCTAATTTTTTCATGTTCCACTCATTCAACCTGTCTTAAGGCTAATAACTGTGAGTTTCATCCCCAAATTAGTGATCGATTCCACAGAATTAACCAGCTGTTTGGATTCAGAAATCACTGGGATGTGTTAACTTATTCCCCTTAGAAAAAAATAGTTTTTTATGCAAAAAACGATTAAGAAAAGTTATAATCCCGCCTTAGTGATTAGGGATATTAGAACTTACGCATTTTATATGGAGCACAAAATGGATTTTCGCGTCTTGGTACTGAGCCTGTTGTTATGGCTGTTTCCCTTTGGGGCCAGTGCTATAGACCAATTAGATGAACTCACTGAACTCGTCTACCAATATCCCAGTAAAGCACTCACTCAAATAACAGCGTTAGAAAAACAATTTGCGACCAGTGCAAGCTCAGATATCAATCGACTCAGATTAAGTGTGTTGAAATGCCAAAACCTACTACAAATAGGGGAAAATGAAGCCGCTATCAACGTCGCTCAATTAGGCGAAGCAAACGCTAAACAACTTAAGCTAGATCAAGTACGCCCTTACTTTTTGATTTGCCAAGCCGACGCCAACCTTAGCTATAACAATATTCAAAATGCCCTACCTTTGCTTGATTCAGCCATTAACCTCGCGCGACGTTACCAGCAACCACAAGCCTTAGTCGATGCTTTACGCTTACGTGGCCAACTCGATACTGACACTGATAACTTCTCCTCTGCTATCGAAGATTTACGCCTCGCGATTGATATTTATCCGGATATTCATACTCAAAACCAAAATTGGATATGGCCACCACAGGCCTATGTGTATGCCGCGATGGGAAATTTACTTTATGCCACCCATGATTTCCCCCAAGCCATGTATTACACCAACTTAGGTATACAAAGTGCCGATGCAAAAGGGAAAGTTTTACACTTTATTTTACGCAATGCAGCTCGGATAGCGCTTGATAATCAAGAGTTTGATTACAGTGATAAACTCGAACAACAAGCTAAAGCGCTTTTACCTGAGCTCGGTTCGCCACTTGAACTCGCCTACAGTTATGCCATTTTGGCCTCAATCGCGCTCGATAAAGGCCGCATCGATAATGCCGAAGAATATCTTTCTATCGCGATTAATACGTTTAAAAAACAAAATCAACAATTAGCGACAATGCGTTCAACTCGCCTACTCGCCCAAATTCGTTTTGCTCAGCATCAAGAAGATGCCGCTTTAATCCTCATGAATCACGCTATTGAGCAAGCTGAAAACCTAAAACAATACTCAGATCTCAAAGGGTTTTACGGGATCATGAGCGATCACTACTTAGAAAAAGGGGATTTTAAACAGGCCTATTCTTTCTTACTCAAACGTTATAGAGCGGCCGAGCTCACCAATCAAGCGATGAATAATGCTCGAATATTGCAGTTTAAGGCCCGTCTAAATCAACAAGATCTGCAGCAGGAGCCAAATAGCACTGCACCAGAAAAAGATTCAATCTTACAAGAGCTAAATGTCGATTGGGCCTATAGCACACTGTTCTTAATCGCAATGGCATTATTGGGTGGAGCTATTTGGTATTTGATTGATAAACAGAATAATCGTGCCCCACATATTGAAGGTAATGAACCTGCGGAAACGCTGCTCCAACAAGTCACATCAACATTAAACAGTGCCAAACAAGGTAATTATCCGCTGTCTTTATTATTGTTTAATGCGAGTCAGATCCGTCAAGTTGACCTACCTCTCTTACAGGATGAGCTGCAACACAGACTACGGGAGCAAGATAAGTTAATCCGATATTCTATGGATGAAATTATCATTATCCTGCCGCATACCTCGGCAACTGGTGCTAAAAGAGTCGTTAGTCAGTTAGTTGCTTGCATTCAGCCTTGGCAGGGTTCAAGTAAGGTCAATATTGGTATAGCGGCGATGCAACAGTTTGATACGTTAGAGTCTTTAATCAAACGAGCCAGTATCAATCAATTGGGCAAGGTTAAAATCAATGAGAATACTTCAAACCATTATTCTCCCGCTAAGTAAGCCGTAATTTCATCGAGAAAAGCATCACCGAAACGACTCAGTTTACGCTCGCCAACCCCGTTGACGGCGAGCATTTCCCCCGCGCTCGTTGGCATCATGGCTGCCATTTCTGCGAGGGTAGCGTCGTTAAAGACTAAATACGGCGGCACATCCTGCTGCTCGGCAATGGTTCTACGCAATAACTTCAACCGTGCGAACAATTTACGGTCATAATTCAACGGTGCTTTAGACTGACTCGCCTTACGTTTTGTGGTTGTTAACTGAATACGCGGTTCAGCAAGCATTAGCGCCACTTCCCCTTTGAGCACAGGCCGTGCCGATGGGTTTAAGGTAATAGAGGAGCCACGAGTCACATCTTGACTCGCCAGTCCCAAGTGGATCAATTGACGGATCACACTCAGCCAATACTCATGGCTCTTGTCTTTACCAATCCCCCAAGTCGTGAGTTTGTCATGCCCTCGATCGACTATCGGTGCGCCTTTCGAACCGCGCAACACTTCAATTAAATGATTGATACCAAAACGCTGGCCTAAACGGAAAATACATGACAACACCTTCTGTGCATCTTCGGTGCCGTTATAACGCTTAGGCGGGTCGAGGCAAATGTCGCAGTTACCACAGGGCTCTAATGCACTCTCATCAAAGTAATGCAGCAACACTTGGCGGCGACAGGTCTGCGCCTCAGCAAAGGCGGCCATAGTATTAAGTTTGTGGAATTCGACCTGTTGCTGCGGTCCTGGCTCGGACTGTTCAATCAAATGTCGCACCCGACCAATATCGGCGGGATCGAACAACATAAAAGCTTCTGCATCGAGCCCATCACGTCCTGCTCGGCCCGTTTCCTGATAATAGGCTTCGATACTTTTTGGGATATCGTAATGCACCACAAAACGCACATTCGACTTATTAATACCCATACCGAAAGCCACAGTGGCAACCACAATATCGATTTGATCTTTAAGGAAACTATCCTGTACTGCACCACGGTCTTCCTGCGTCATTCCCGCATGATAGGCCTTGGCATTAAAACCTTGCAGACATAAACGGTCAGCCACTTCATCGACACGACGGCGACTGCTGCAATAAATAATGCCGTTAGTACCATTCTGCTGCGTTAAAAAATGTCGTAACTGATTAGCTGCATTAAGCTTTTCGGCGACTGTATAGCGAATATTGGGCCGATCGAAACTTGAAAGTAAACGGAACGGGTCAATACCGAGCCGCTCACAAATACTCTGTCGAGTCGCCTGATCTGCTGTTGCGGTCAGCGCCATCATGGGCACATAGGGGAAGAGTTGCTTTAGCTGGCCAAGCGCCGCATATTCAGGGCGAAAATCATGACCCCATTGACTGATACAGTGCGCCTCATCGATGGCAAACATCGCCAACTGCAACGACTGCATACGCTCAATAAAATCAGCGGTTAATAAGCGCTCAGGTGACACATAAAGTAGTTTTAACTCACCGTGGCGCAGCTGCCTTAATACTTCGGCGCTCTGCTCTCGCGGCAATGAAGAATTGAGATAAGCCGCTGCAACACCGGTTTGCAACAAGCTATCGACTTGATCTTTCATCAAAGAAATCAATGGAGATACGACAATAGTGATGCCATTCATCAGCAACGCGGGGAGTTGATAGCAAAGACTCTTACCGCCGCCCGTTGGCATGATCACTAAGCAATCTTGCCCGCCACAGACACGTTCTATCACCTCCCGCTGACCGTCCCTAAAGTCACGGTAACCAAACACCTGTGCGAGGCGTTGCGAGAGCGGATCATCATGCGTGTCGAGTACGAGCTTTTCCATGGATCTTCTATGTCAAAAGTGAGGGGGCCTATTCTATACCCAAACTAGTTCAAAATGCAGGATTCAACGGTAATTTAAAGCGTTTTAGACGAGGCAATTCACCACGATTGTAGCTATTTTAACCCTAGTGGGCTAAGCCAAAAATAACGAACGCGGGGTAAAATACTTTAAAAACTGCCGAAACGGTGTCGTCATTTTAGCGACGGAGTTGCATTAGCCGTAAGCTTCACTGTAGATTAATTGCTCTAAGCCGCACTTTGTTTATCTCAGTGTTGATAACAAATCCAATTACGCCTAATACCGTCACTCAGTGACAAGGACCCCAAAATGACCAGCCCAATCCAAGCCGAAGCTTTGAGAAGAGTCGCAGCAGTATTTGATCAACATGTCCCTTTCCATAATCTACTCGGACTCGATATCAAGCGTTATGACATTGATGGCGTCGAAGTCGTGATCAACATGAAGCCTGAGCTGATTGGCAATATCCACCAGCAAATCCTCCACGGCGGTGTGACAGCAACGGTACTCGATGTGGTTGGCGGACTCACGGCCTTTGCAGGACTGGTCGCCAGTCGTGATGATTGGACGGTCGAAGAGCTGCAGCAACGCCTGCAAACCCTAGGGACAATTGATATGCGCGTCGATTATCTGCGGCCGGGACGCGGCCTCACCTTTACGGGCACGGGCAGCGTCATTCGTGCGGGTAATCGAGTTTCAGTATGCCGCATGGAACTACATAATGAGCAAGGCACCCATATCGCTTTTGGAACAGGGACTTATATGGTGGGTTAGGCGGTTAAATTTAGATGTGTATTACTGCCTTAGGGCTCAAAATTGACTAAGGTAAACGTCTTGATCAACAGGATGTTTACTCACTTTAATCGCCCATTCAATCTATTGCGGAGATATTCTGTAACGAAAAGAACACGGCGATACCCTTGAGTCAGCGGTCAGACACACCTACAATCGCCACCTTGTTGTTCTTCGAAGATGTCTCATGCCAAATCTTGAATACCGCAAAGGGATCCTACTTGCCGTCAGTGCTTACTGTATGTGGGGTTTTGCGCCTTTATATTTCAAATTACTCAACCATGTTTCCGCCACCGAAATTTTGCTCCATCGAGTGATTTGGTCATTCGTGTTTATGCTGATCATTATGCAGTTTATCGGCGGTTTTTCTCGCTTACGCTTACTGTTTAAACAGCCTAAACAGTTGATGGTTCTCACCATTACTTCCATATTGATCGCGGGAAACTGGCTACTATTTATCTGGGCGGTAAATAACGATCACATGCTCGATGCCAGCCTAGGTTACTTCATCAATCCTTTACTCAACGTTTTACTCGGTATGTTATTTCTAGGCGAAAGGTTGCGTAAATTGCAATGGTTTGCGGTTTCACTCGCCAGCGCTGGCGTATTGATCCAGTTAATCTCTTTTGGCTCGATTCCCATCGTCTCACTGGCACTCGCGGGCACCTTTGGTTTCTATGCACTGCTGCGAAAAAAGGTCAATGTGGATGCTAAGGCCGGATTATTGGTCGAAACCGCAGTGTTATTACCGGTAGCGCTGATTTATCTCGTCGCAACCTTAGACACTGCCACGGCGAGCATGCTGACTAACGATTGGCAATTGAATCTGATGTTAATGGCGGCTGGGATAGTGACTACCATTCCTTTGCTGTGTTTTGCAGGGGCAGCGGTACGTATTCCATTGTCTATGCTCGGCTTTTTCCAATATATTGGCCCGAGTATTATGTTTATCCTCGCGGTGAGTCTATTCAATGAGCCCTTCGATGCCGAAAAAGGCGTGACCTTCGGATTTATCTGGAGCGCGCTGCTCGTCTTTACCTTAGATATGGCCTATAAACGCAAAACGGCGTGAGCATTATCACGCCGATAAACACAGTGGCAGAAGTGATGACATATGATGATTACTTCTGTAACTGTGCTAAAAACTCACTCCCTTGCGGTACTGTCAGTAATAAACTGTAGCCTTTAGTCGTTGGCACTAACACTAACTGCGATTTATCTGTTATCGCCAAAAATGCCCTGCCTTTCCCTTGTAGATTAAACCAACCCAATTGAAATCCTGGCATGCCTATACCATTCGTTTTAAATCTCGGCGTTAAATCTGTCTCTTGTTGCAAATCGACTATACGTGCCTCGGCGGGCAATAAATCCACGCGGGATAACTGCACTTTATAGAAGGGAACATCCACTGTGAGCTCTGTATCGGTTAACACTAATTCGGCGCTATTCGATTGATAGAAGACCCAAGAAAATCCGCCCATCATCACCAGCAATATACCTAAACTCGCTGACTTCGCTATCTTAGGCATATTTTTTAGCCATAACATCAGCAAGATACCCGCTAAACCGAGCAATAAGACGATAAAGCTGAAGATAGAGGTTTGGGTTAAAGGGGCGAGTTCAAAAAATTGAGGACTCATTGGCAGTATCTCCCGTGCAGTGAAGCCTTAATCTGCCAATAAAGACATATTATGTCAATAAAAATGCCAGCGCTAATATGAGTACTAGGCTGGCATTGATTGGATTGATTTAGAACGGCTTAAAGATCGAGCGCGAGAATTTTTGAGCGGCGTTGATAGTTATACAACTGCTTCTTCTTCTGTGGCAGTGCTTCAACATCTTCAATCACAAAACCATGCTCTAAGAACCAGTGAATGCTCCGAGTTGTCAGCGCAAACAAGCGTGAATAACCGCGGTTTCTAGCCTGATTGATAATGTTCTTCAGCAGTAAGCTCCCTCTATCGGCATCGCGATAATCAGGATGCACCACCAAACAAGCAAACTCACCCGCATTGTCCTCTTCAAAAGGATAGAGCGCAGCGCAACCAATCACTAAACCATCACGTTCAATCAACATGAACTGTTCGATTTCAATCTCAAGCTGCTCACGACTACGACGCACCAGAATGCCTTGTTCCTCCAATGGACGGATAAGGTTCAACACACCGCCAATATCGGCGATTGACGCACAGCGTAAACGCTCAGCACTCTCAGTGACGATTTGTGTACCAATCCCTTCACGGGAAAACAGCTCTTGTAGCAAAGCACCATCTTCAAGGTAGCTAACTAAATGACAACGTGGCACACCATTGCGGCAAGCATCGATACTGGCTTTGAGAAACGCCATAGTACCAACACAAGCAGAACCTTGCTCGGCCAGCTTGTTCATGATGTTTTGCGCATCATTTGGCATCAACTCGGCAATCACATCGCCATTTCGATCGAGAATACCGTTCTGTGAGCTAAAGCCGATCATCTTGTCTGCTTTGAGCTTAATTGCCACTTGAGTCGCGATTTCCTCGGCGGTGAGATTAAAGCTTTCACCAGTAACCGAAGCCGCAATCGGCCCCATCAATACGATGCAGTGATTATCTAACTGACGTTTTAAGCCTTGCACATCAATACGACGCACTTTGCCACTCAGGCAAAAATCCACACCATTATCCACACCCAGTGGTTGAGCAATCACAAAGTTGCCGCTTACTAAGTTAATTTGCGCACCTTGCATCGGCGTATTACTTAAACTCATGGATAAACGCGCTGTGATATCAAATTGCAGTGCACCCGCAACTTGCTTAATCACTTTGAGCGAATCTTCATCCGTGATACGCACACCGTCGTGGTAGGCAGGCGCAATACCGTTGGCGGCTAATGCAGCATCAATCTGCGGCCTAGCGCCATATACCAACACCACTTTGATCCCTAAACTGTGCAGCAGGGCGACATCATTTAAGATGGCGCGGAATTGATTTTGAGCCAAAGCTTCACCGCCAAGCATGACCACAAAAGTTTTACCTCTGTGAGCATTAACATAGGGGGCAGAATGACGAAATCCATCAACCAGTTCAGTGGTACGCACGCGTTATTTACACCTCATTTTTGAGCTGGCAGCGTCACTATGACACACCAGGAATGAATCGCTAACTTTCGCGTATGGTATTGCATTTTAATTCACATATAAAGAATTTATTCTCACTAAAGTGCAGATTTAATGATTTAAAGTGCTTAGAACCGCACTATTTTATATTTTCAGCAAGTGTTCACACTTTTTTAACTTCACAAGGGATGATTCAGTTGCTTAAGTTTGCGAGGCAATTATCTCAACTTGATGACTAGCCACTAAAAAAAGTGCAAAAAAAAGCCCCTTAAATAAGGGGCTTTTCTCGAAACACTAACCAAGGATTACTTGATTTTGGCTTCTTTGTAGATAACGTGCTGACGAATAACTGGATCAAATTTTTTGATTTCCATTTTTTCAGGCATGTTACGCTTGTTTTTTTCAGTTGTGTAGAAGTGACCAGTCTTAGCTGTAGAAACTAATTTGATCTTCTCACGATTACCTTTAGCTTTAGCCATGATCTATTATACCTTCTCGCCACGGGCACGAAGTTCAGCAACAACAACTTCGATACCTTTTTTGTCGATCAGACGGATACCTTTAGTAGATACACGTAACTGTACGAAACGCTTTTCTTCTTCTAACCAAAAACGGTGGTTTTGTAGGTTAGGTAAAAAACGACGACGGGTCGCGTTTTTTGCATGCGAACGGTTGTTACCAACCATCGGCTTCTTGCCAGTAACTTGGCATACTCTTGACATGTCAATCTTCTCCAAAAACAATTTTAACGCTCGAGCATTAATGTGCCTCGTATGGCCGTCGCCCGAGGCACAAAGAGGGCGCATTTTATACACGATCACAGAGTGAAGATCAAGTGTTAGATTAATTAATCCAGCCTCGTTCTGCAAAAGAAACTATCTCTCGATCACCTACAACCATATGGTCCAACAAGGATACGTCTATGGTTGCTAACGCATTTTTTAATCGCTCAGTTATTCGTCGGTCAGCCTGACTGGGCTCGGCAATACCAGACGGATGATTATGACAAACTATAACTGCTGCGGCCTTTTTCTCCAGCACTAAGCTCACCACTTCACGTGGATACACTGATGCTGAGTCTATTGTGCCGCGGAATAATTCGACAAATTGAATCACTCTATGCTGGCTATCCAGCAGTAAAACTGCGAACACTTCATAGGAGCGATCGGCCAATTGTCGCATTAAATAGTCCCGAGTTAAATCGGGATTTGTCAAAACCTGACCTCTTTGCAGATTTTCCTGCGCTACACGCCGCGCTAATTCGGCCGCAGCTTGAAGCTGGGCGTATTTTACAGGTCCTACGCCCGGAAGTCGACACACCTGATTTCTTGGGGCACAGAGCAGGTTTCTGAGGCCGCCAAACTCGCAAATAAGCGACCTAGCAAGGTCAACCGCGTTTAATCCAGCTAAACCGTTACGCAGCAATACTGCTAGTAATTCAGCATCCGAGAGATGCGCAGCTCCTTTTTGTAACAGTTTATCTCTGGGACCTTCGCCCTCAGGCCAATCTTTAATCCCCATGTGACCTCCCTGTCATCTCACATATTTTCACTTTACTGAGTATGGACGAGATTTTTTGAACTGGGATAGTCACTAAAATTCACCGCTTTGTGATATTGTTGCCGGCATTATTTCTATCTCGGATGATGTCTGTGAGTCTGACAAATAAAAACGTCCTGCTGGGCATTGGCGGCGGTATTGCGGCCTATAAAAGTGCTGATTTAGTACGTCGCTTGAAAGAGCGTGGTTTTGATGTGCGCGTGGTGATGAGCCAAAGTGCGATGGAATTTATCACGCCTCTGACGCTGCAAGCGTTGTCTGGACATCCAGTGGCATCTAGCTTGCTCGACCCCGCAGCAGAAGCAGCCATGGGCCATATAGAACTTGCTCGTTGGGCAGATCTCGTCATCATCGCCCCTGCAACCGCAAACCTATTGGCGCGGATTAATGCAGGAATGGCCGATGAGCTAATCACCACCACTTGTCTTGCCACAGAGGCGCCTATCGCCCTGTGTCCGGCAATGAATCAGCAGATGTACCGTAATCTGGCGACGCAGGCGAATTTAACCAGCCTGGCATCACGTGGCTTTACCCTTTGGGGACCTGCAAGTGGCAGTCAGGCCTGTGGTGAGGTAGGTCCCGGTCGTATGTTAGAGCCATTAGACATAGCCGAACGGGCTACGCAGTTTTTTGCCACTCATGACGTTGTTGAACTTAAGCCACTCGCAGGACAGTCACTGCTGATTACCGCCGGACCAACCCGTGAAGCAATTGATCCCGTCAGATACATTTCGAATCACAGTTCTGGAAAAATGGGCTTTGCCTTAGCCAAAGCCGCGGCAGATATGGGCGCAACGGTCACCTTAGTCTCTGGCCCAGTGAATCTAAGCACCCCAGAAGGCGTGACCCGCATTGATGTTGAATCGGCGCAAAATATGCTTAACGCTGTGATGAATAACGTTGATAAAAAAGATATTTTTATTGGTTGCGCCGCCGTTGCAGACTATCGCATTAGCGACATCGCCACCAGTAAGATCAAAAAATCGGCAGAAGAAATGCAACTTGCGCTGGTGAGGAATCCTGATATCTTAGCCACGGTCGCAAGCTTGCCAAACCGTCCCTTTGTGGTGGGATTTGCCGCAGAGACCCATGATGTAGAAACCTACGCCCGCGATAAACTCAAACGTAAAAACTTGAATATGATCGCCGCAAACGACGTTTCCGTCGCAGGCCTTGGTTTTAATGCCGATGCCAATGCCCTGCGCGTGTTCTGGCCGCAAGGTAGCCAAGATTTGCCCGCCACTGACAAGCTCACGCTGGCACGGCAATTACTTTCGTTGATAGTGAAAGAAAAAACAAATACATGAAAACACCGATTGAATTAAAAATTCTCGACTCCCGTATCGGCTCAGAATTTCCTTTACCTGCCTACGCTACACCTGGCAGTGCAGGCATGGATCTTCGCGCCATGATCGACACGACTTTGACTATAGCACCGGGTGAAACCGTGCTTATTCCCACGGGGATTGCCATTCATGTTGCCGATCCAGGACTGGCTGCAGTGATTTTGCCGCGCTCAGGTCTTGGCCATAAACACGGTATCGTACTGGGGAATCTGGTCGGACTCATAGATTCAGATTACCAAGGCCCCTTAATGGTGTCTTGCTGGAATCGTAGCGACAGTCCTTTTGCCTTAGAAATTGGCGATCGTCTCGCACAACTGGTGTTTGTTCCTGTAGTACAAGCACAATTCAAACTCGTTGATGAGTTCGACAGCTCAGATCGTGGTGAAGGCGGATTTGGCCATTCAGGCACTAAATAATCCCCTAAGTCGTTATTGAGCCAAGGATACTGCAATGGCTGTAAGCCCAAAAATTAATCGTCGTGAACATATTTTGCAATGTCTAGCACAGATGCTAGAAACCAACCCAGGACAAAGGATCACCACAGCGAAACTGGCCTCAGAAGTCGGTGTATCGGAAGCCGCCCTGTACCGTCACTTCCCGAGTAAAGCACGGATGTTCGAAGGCTTAATCGAATTTATCGAAGAGTCGTTATTGTCGCGCATCAATTTAATCATGGATGACGAAAAAGACACCATGAAGCGCTGCCAGCTTGTTTTACAGCTCCTGCTGATTTTTGCCGAGCGAAACCCGGGCATTTCCCGCGTACTCAATGGTGATGCGCTGCTCGGAGAAAATGAACGCCTCCGTAGCCGCATTAGTAATTTATTTGCCAAAATAGAAACTCAACTTAAGCAAATTTTGCGGGAAAAGACACTGCGAGAAGGCAAAGGCTTTAATTTAGATGAGGCAATTTTAGCCAATTTACTGTTAGCCTTTGCCGAAGGCCGCATCGCCCAATTTGTACGAAGTGAATTCAAACTCAAACCGACGACACACTTCGATGAACAGTGGCGTTTTATCCAGCACCAACTTTTACAAAGCTAATGATTTTTCAGCATAAAGGACGGTAACTATCGTCCTTTATTTTCGATATTCCTTCCTTGTTTCGCTCCATCTTTTGTTTTATCCTCGAAAAACATTTTAAGAACAAAAAACACAATGATTTTACAAGGATGTCAGATGAAACTCTTCCGATTAGCCATGTTGGCGACACTTTGCTTACCAATACTTCCAATATCCACCTTTGCAGCCAATAGCTCCAACGCGAATGCGTTATCGCAAGCACAGTTATTCAGTAAAGGTAATGAGTACTCAGATGTAAAAATATCGCCTACTGGCAAATATTTAAGCGCTATCACAAGTGTCGAGGGTAAAAACGTTCTCTTAGTCTTAGATACCCAAACCAAAAAACTCCTCAATGCGATACGTTTCCCTAGTAATGCTCAAGTCGGCGACTATGAATGGGCCAATAGTGAGCGACTGGTACTGGCAAAAGAATACCTAAAAGGCTGGCAAGACACACCTATCTACTACGGTGAATTGATGGCGGTGAATGCCGATGGTTCACGAAAAGCGTATCTCTTCGGCTTCGAGAGTGGCGAGCAACAAACAGGTTCAAATATCAAGAAAAACACCCCTATGCGGGCGAGCGCGTTTATCCTCGATCCTCTGCCAGATGATGAACGCTACATGTTAGTCAATGCTATTCCATGGAATGATAGGATCAATCTTGACGTGGAACTGTTACAAGATGTCTATCGCGTAGACTTGTTCAATGGCACACGTAAACGCATCACAGGCTCACCTATCGGCCGAGCCCGTTTTATGACAGACCATCAAGGTGAAGTCCGCTTCGTTGCCGGTGAGGACAGTAAAAACATTACTAAAGTGTTCTACCGCAAAGACGGTAACTGGGTAAATACCGATAAACTCAATCTAGGTCTTGCTGATTTCAAACCACTCTCCTTTGCCGATGACAAAAATACGATTTATGCCGCCGGTCGCTCCCAAGGTGAAACCTTAGGGGTTTATAAAATTAATCTCGAAACGGGCGATAAAACTGAAATCATTCAGGATGAAAACGTTGACCCTAGCAACTTTTGGATTAACGGCACCAATAAACAACTTTACGCCGTCGAGTTTGAAAATGGCTACCCAAGTTATGCCTTCGTCGATACTGAGGATTCGCACGCTAAATTGCTAAAAGATTTGCTTGGTGCTCTACCTGGCCATCAAGTACGAATTGTTAGCGAAACCCGAGATGCAGAAAAACTCGTTGTACTTGCATTTAATGATCGTAATCCTGGTGAATACTACATATTTGATACGAAAAAACTGAAACTTGAATATCTAGCCGCAGCTAAAAAATGGCTCGACCCAGAGCAAATGGCTGATGTTAAACCCATCAGTTTCACCAGCCGTGATGGTAAACAACTCCATGGATATCTAACGCTTCCCTATGGAAAAGAAGCTAAAAATCTGCCTTTAGTAGTCAATCCACACGGTGGTCCACACGGTATCCGTGACTGGTGGGGCTTTGACCCGCAAAACCAATATCTAGCGAGCCAAGGCATAGCCGTTCTACAGGTCAACTTCCGTGGCTCGGGCGGATATGGCGATCAATTTGAACGCGCAGGTTATCAAAAATGGGGCTCGGATATTCAATACGATATCATCGACGGCACCCAATATGTCATTGACCAAGGTTTCGCCGATAAGGCACGCATCTGTATCGTTGGCGGCAGTTTTGGTGGTTACAGCGCCTTACAGAGCGCCGTACTTGCTCCAGATATGTTTAAATGCGCCATAGGTGTAGCTGGCGTATATGATCTTGAATTGATGTTTGATGAAGGCGATGTAGCCAGTAGCCGTTCTGGCACTAGCTATCTCAAGGATGTGCTTGGCCAAGATAAAGCGGTACTCAAAGCAATGTCTCCTTCTGAAAATGTCGATAAACTCAAAGCAAACATACTATTGGTGCATGGTGGTGAAGATGATCGAGCGCCAATCGAGCAACTCGAATCCCTCGAAAAAGGCCTAAAAGCTCACAATTATCCTTACCAAAAACTGGTAATGGACAATGAAGGGCACGGTTTTTATAACGATGAGCATAGAGCGAAATACTATGAACAAATGCTCAGCTTCCTAAAAACTAATCTAAAACTTTAGGATTGACTCAAACTTGCCGTCACAGCAAGTCTAAACTCGATTAGCCGTGGCTGATTTTAAGCCGATATCCGATAAGGACTATCGGCTTTTTCATGTGGCCTATGAGCGTTTTTCGGTATGAATTATCTGCAATTCGCGTTATCCTCCTCCCCCTATTCTTGCCCTAGCGAGAATAACAATAATTTGTATCTGATGCTGAACAGCCCAAGTACCACTCGATGCTCAGCATAGATTTTCTGTTATAGCCGCTACGACGTAGTGGAGGATAAGATGGCATTAAGTGAAGCAGCAGTAAAAGTACAAGCCGCGTTATTAGAACGTGGACTTGAAACCCCAATGCTCCCAAGCGTTTACAGCAGTGAAGAACGTAAAGACAAGATTGAACATCATATGAAAGAAATCCTGACATTAATGTCATTGGATCTGTCAGACGATAGCCTTGCCGATACGCCGCGCCGCATTGCTAAAATGTACGTCGATGAAATCTTCTCCGGCTTAGATTATGCGAACTTCCCTAAGATCACGGTTATCGACAATAAGATGGGCTTCGATGAAATGGTGCGAGTGCAAGACATTAGCCTCACCAGCACCTGCGAACACCATTTAGTGACGATCGATGGTACCGCCACCATAGCTTATCTACCACGCAAAAAAATCATTGGTTTATCAAAGATTAACCGTATAGTACGCTTCTTTGCCCAGCGTCCACAGGTGCAAGAGCGTTTGACTCAGCAAGTGTTAGTCGCGCTGCAAACCTTGCTCGAAACCAAAGATGTTGCGGTTAAAATGGATGCTGTGCATTACTGCGTGAAATCCCGTGGCGTGATGGACTCAACCAGTTCAACCACCACCACAGCACTGGGCGGTATTTTCAAATCAAATCCTGCGACCCGCGCCGAGTTTTTGCATCAGTCGAAATAAGTGTATTGAAGCGTAACGTGATTTAAAGCGTGCCTAAATCAATAGCAATCAATACCACTCAACAAAAAAAACGCTGCGATTCCTTCTATAGAATCGCAGCGTTTTTTGTTTTCATACCAACCCAATCAAACCTTTCTCAACCTAGCTAAGATCAATGCCAGTTGATTAACTGATTTCACCACGCCAATAATAGCCACTTGATCAATACCAGCGGCTAAGCACTAGAGTTAAATCCCGTATTGCTCGCGATACTGGCTCACGGCGGCAAGTTGCACTTCCATCCCTGGTTTTTCAGACAAATAACTGATTAGGTCGGCGAGTTTAATAATTGCTACTATTCCGCAGCCAAAATCACGCTCAACTTCTTGGATGGCCGATAACTCGCCCTTGCCTTTCTCTTGCCTGTCTAAAGCAATCAACACACCCGCTAATTGTGCCTTATGGGCTTCGATGATTTCCATCGACTCACGAATCGCAGTACCTGCGGTGATCACATCATCCACCAACATAACGCGGCCTTTCAGCTCGCTTCCGACTAAGCTGCCACCTTCGCCGTGATCTTTTTTCTCTTTGCGGTTAAAGCAATAAGGGATATCGATATCGTGGTGTTCACACAGGGCAACCGCCGTTGTGGTGGCAATCGGAATACCTTTGTAAGCAGGGCCAAACAGCAAGTCGTAATCAATGCCAGAATCCACTAACGCAGCGGCATAAAAACGGCCTAAACGTGCTAAATCACGGCCAGTATTGAACAAACCCGCATTGAAGAAATAAGGACTGATACGGCCCGATTTAAGGGTAAATTCGCCAAATCGCAACACCTGACGTTCTAGGGCAAATTCAATAAACTCACGTTGATAAGCTTTCACAATATCTCCTTACGACTTTGTCTTTTATTGGTTTTGTATTATGGGGAATTTTTATTCGGTACAGAGCTTGCACTTCACTAGCATCTTGCTGCAGATAAAAAGCTGCAGTTAATAAAAAGCCCCGCACTCTACAACATGACGGGGCTTTTTCATCACCACAATATTAGTTCAGTGCGGCTTTCTGCACATCGACGATTTCACGAATACTGTTCTTCGCCAATGCCAACAGTTCGAGTAATTCTTCGTGGCTGAATGGCTCGCCTTCGGCGGTACCTTGAATTTCGATGATCTTGCCCGTTTCTGTCATCACGACGTTCATGTCAGTTTCAGCGGCGCTGTCTTCGATATATTCTAGATCGCTTATCGCTTCACCCTTGTAAATACCTACGCTGACAGCAGCGATAAGGAATTTCAGCGGGTTAGATTTAATGATGCCTTTACCACGCGCCCAGTTCAACGCATCCACTAAGGCCACACAGGCGCCAGTGATAGAGGCAGTGCGCGTGCCACCATCAGCTTGGATCACATCACAGTCGATCACGATAGTGTTTTCGCCTAGGGCTTTCATATCCACACAGGCGCGTAGAGCACGACCGATAAGACGTTGAATTTCTTGCGTACGGCCAGATTGCTTACCGCGAGCAGCTTCACGATCCATACGGCTATGGGTCGAACGTGGCAACATGCCGTATTCAGCCGTTACCCAGCCTTGACCCTGACCTTTAAGGAAACGTGGCACACCTTCAGTAAAACTGGCGGTACAAAGCACTTTCGTTTCGCCAAATTCCACTAACACAGAACCTTCGGCATGGGCCGTAAACTGGCGAGTGATAGTGATGGGACGAGTTTGTGCTGGCGTTCTGTTACTTGGACGCATGCGAGATTCCTGTATTCTGAGTCATTGACCGATTTTGGCTGCATATTATAAGGGCTTGAGCCTTAGGATGCCATGCTTAGGGTGATTCTCTGGCAAACTCATCACACTCAAACGCCTAATCCGTGTCCTTATACCCAAACAACCTGAAGATGCAGAATTCAGCGGGAGTTTAACGCACTTTAGGCAAGGCCCTTTATTGCTCCTGCATAAATGGCATTCACGCCATCCATGGCGATTGCGGTTATTTGCGGACCTAGTGGGCTAAGTTAAAAATAACCAACGCAGCATAAAGTGCGTTAAAACCCGCCGGGACGAAGCAGCTTGGGTATATTTGCTGTATGCCTTTAATCCTAAAGCCATTGACTCTATAATCGCCTCTCATTATGACGATTACACCATTAGGACAACCCATGATCCAAAGCATGACAGCCTACGCTCGCATCGAGCACAAAGCACAATGGGGCACTGCCTCCTGGGAAATTCGCTCAGTCAATCAACGTTATCTCGAAACTTACCTACGTTTACCCGAGCATTTCCGCAGCTTCGAACCCGTACTGCGCGACCGCCTTCGTAAACGTTTAAGCCGCGGCAAAGTGGAAGTCAATCTGCGCTACGAATTGGCAGACAACAGCAATAACGAGCTGCAGTTGAATCAAGCGCTAGCAAAACAGCTATTAGGCGCCGCCACTTGGCTCAAGCAAGAAGCGGGACAAGGCGATGTCAATCTGACCGACATCCTGCGCTGGCCGGGCGTGCTAGCGAGCGGTGAACAAGATATGGATGCGATCGGCGCCGATCTGATGACAGCCTTCGACTCAGCCATAGATCAATTCATCGAAGCCCGTGGCCGTGAAGGCGAAGCCATCAAAGACATGCTGCTAAGCCGCTTAGACGGAGTCAGCGAGCAAATCGCCGTCGTACGCGAGCACATGCCAACGGTGATGCTGTATCAACGCGAAAAGCTCACCAACCGCCTTGCAGAAATCAAAGGTGAACTCGACCCAGCCCGCATCGAGCAAGAAATGGTGCTACTGGCACAGAAACAAGATGTAGCCGAAGAAATGGATCGCCTCGAAGCCCATGTCGCCGAAGCTCGCCGTATCCTCAAAAAAGGCGGCAGCGAAGGTCGCCGTTTAGATTTTATGATGCAAGAATTTAACCGCGAATCGAACACACTCGCCTCTAAATCCATTAGCACTGAAATCACCTCAGCCGCAGTGGAACTTAAAGTTCTCATCGAGCAAATGCGTGAGCAGATCCAAAACGTTGAGTAATGATGTTTTTTCGCGTTTGTGCCCGTTAAAAATATCCTATAAAACCAAGCGCTTGCTTGGTTTTATGTTTTTATAGGTTTGAGTTTGTTTGCTATTGTAACCACTTGAGTCCCATAGGAGCAAAGCTTCAAACCTCCAGTTGAGGTTCATCCCCACACTGGTTAAGAACAGACTCTGGCAGTCCGTATGTGAGGGTTCAGGAATGACGCCAACAATTTATTAAATAACCTGAACTCGATGTATGGACTCCACCAACCTACAGTCGTAGGTTGGTGTCGACCAAAACAAAAGGAGTCCATACATGAGTAAGCCTACAATAATATCTCTCGACCTTGCAAAAAAGTCATTCAAGTTTGTAAAGTGAATCCATATGGTGAGTTGTTATTCAATAAAGCCATGTCACCACAAAAAACGAAAGACCTTCTTGCCAACTCTCCTCCTTGTGTCTTTGCTATGGAAGGCTGTGCTAGCTTTCACTACTGGGCTCGAGTCGCACAATCATTTGGGCATGAAGTCAGAGGGATAGCCCCTAAAAAGTAAAACCCTATATCAGCAATCAAAAAACAGACGCTAATGATGCTATCGGCATTGCCATCGCATCAACACAGTTAGGAATGACTTTCTGCCAGGTTAAAGACCTATCACAACAGAACATTCAAGCGATTCAAATCAGCAGAAAATGGTTCGACCGAACAATCACATCACTGGGTAACCACATACGAGCGTTGTGTTTTGAATATGGAGCTATCATCACGTTAGGTAAAAAGTCATTAAGGCAAGCCATCACTCACTTTATTTCGCCCGAATCAACAGACTTACCTGAGCAAATCAAAACATTGCTCATGATTTTATGGCAACAATATCAAACAACAGAAGAGCACTACAAAGCGGTAACGTTACAGTTAAAGCAGTGAGTCACTCAATCAGAACCTTGTAAACGCTTGATGAAGCTCGAAGGCGTTAGTCATATTGGTGCAGCCGGTTTACTGGCTTGCTTAGGTGACGGTCAAGGTTTTAATAATGGCCAGCATGCGGCTGTCTTCGTTGGTGTTACCCCTAAACAACACAGCAGTGGAGGTAAGGTTGTTATGATTGGAATAGATAAGCATGGTGGCGATAAATACCTGCGTTCAATCCTCTATCAAGGCGCACTCTCTGTTATATCAAGGCTGCCAGTAGAGAGAAAAACCTATAAACAGCAATGGCTTATCAATTTAGTCAGGCGAGTGGGTATAAAACGTGCTTGTGTCGCGTTAATCAATAAAACCGTTCGCACCGCATGGGCATTGCTCAATTACAGAACCGAATATAGCAGTCAGACCATATAGAATATTGTTTTAGAAAGAGTTTTAGAAAAAGTTCAGCAAAATGCATTAACAAATAGGTAAGACCAACCTTCTGAAAACCTGTTTATCCCGACAGCGTTAATAACGCTACAATCTCGATAAGGACAGAGGGTGCGAATAGATCATTGGTTAGAAGATAGCTTCTTCAATAAAAAACCGTATATACGTGCGCATCTAATCTTTTTGTCAAAGCAATTGCTAAACAGGTGGAGTCCATATACGGGATAAGAAATGTTGAACTAATAGCCCTCCAAGTGATCGGATCTTTCGACCAAGAGAAACCCCATCACACCGGAGGGCCTATGCATAAATTAGTGGAAGTGTTTTGCGATGTCGATGATTTTTGCACTGTTTTCATTCCAGAATGGGAAAAAACGCTGTTAACCGATGGTACACGCAAGCGTCAACGCCCTGGCCGTATGACGATGAGCGAAGTGATGACCATCATCATACTTTTTCAGATGTCTCACCACCGTGATTTCAAGAACTTCTACATCGGCTATCTGGCCCATTTCTACAAATCCGCTTTTCCTAATTTACTCAGCTATACCCGCTTTCTTGAGGTGATGCCCACTGCTTTAGTGCCGCTTTGCAGTTACTTTGCCAGCCTCAAGAGTGACCCCACTGGCATCGAATTTGTTGATTCAACCAGCATCAAAGTGTGTCATAACCTACGTATTCATCGCCATAAAACCTTGGCGGGACTGGCGTGCAGAGGTAAAGGCACCATGGGGTGGTTCTATGGCTTTAAGCTGCATTTGATTGTGAATCATCAAGGCGGAATAGTGGCGGCCAAAGTGACCCCAGCGAATGTACATGACACAAAACYGGTGAACGAGATGGTGCACAGTGACATGAATAAACTCTATGCAGATAAAGGGTATATCAGTAAAGCACTGTCCAGTGAATTGCTGGAGAAAGGCATCACACTGGTGACAAACGTGCGTAAGAATATGAAAGTAAAAGCGATGTCGTTGTGGGATAGAGCGATGCTGTCGAGACGTTTCATCATAGAAACCATCAACGACCAGTTAAAAAACATCTCTCAAATAGAGCACTCTAGACACCGCAGCGTACATGGTTTTATGCTCAACATGATTGCGGGACTCATCGCCTATCAATTGAAAGACAATAAGCCA
>NZ_JAKKSH010000033.1:0-49772 GCF_025653395.1 Shewanella sp. SW24 | reverse complement strand
TGATGGTTCAATGCCTGTTGTGGCTAGTTGGTTTACACGCACAGCAACAGGGCTGGGATAAGCATTTTCAGGCCAATACCATTGGGCATCGAACGGTACTCTCAACGATTCGCTTGGGATTGGAGGTACTCAGGCGGCCTGATTATCAAATCACGGAGAAAGAATTGCTGGCGGCCTGGGTATTATTCGCCAATCAGTTGCTCAAATATGGCTATGCTATGGCTGATTTATGAGGGGATCCTTCAGTACAGAGCATCAAAGCGGGTGAGACTATTTGGCAGTATTATGCCGCGCAAGCTAGGCACTCAAGCGCTCTTGTGTGCCGATGACAAAGACAAAAAACGCCGGTACGAAGAATATTGCCAGCAAGGTGCCACTGAGCATGCCACCGAATACGCCAGTACCGATAGCATGCTGAGTTTCTGCGCTGGCGCCGCTCGCAAGCATTAAGGGTACTACTCCGAGAGTAAATGCCAATGAGGTCATCAAAATTGGACGCAGACGCAAGCGTGCAGCGGTCACTGCAGCATCTATCAGCGTATGGCCCTCGGCATGCAATTGGCGGGCGAACTCGACGATGAGGATAGTGTTTTTGCCGATAGGCCGAGGTGGTGGCTAGGGTGCCGGCGGTACTGCGACGCGATCGCACTAACACGCCCATAAATACCCAAATGTTGCGCGTCGGCCCGTTCCAAATCGACTTAGACAGTCACGAGGCTAGCGTAATCTGTAACGGTCAGTAGCAGGCACTGGATCTGACTTTGACCGAGTTCAAAATGCACGCCAGCATGCTGATCCTGGCACTTTGACTGTACGATTTTACCGCTCGGGGGCAAGCTGTTATCTCTGCGTCGAAGATGAAGGCCCTGGTATCCCTGATGAGGCAGCAAGCTACGTATTCGAAGCATTTCGCCGAGTAGATCCGTCTCGCTCTCGAAAAAGTGGCGGCAGTGGGCTCGGTCTCGCAGTGGTTAAAACAATTGTTGAAGCTCACGGCGGCCATGTGGTCTGCCAGCCATTGGGCCATGGAGGAACAATATTCGTTCTGTCTTGGCCTGTTAAGGCAAGTTTAGAGCCCCTTAATTTGTCCTGATGTTGGAATTATCTATAGGAAAGGTGACATGCTGAGTGATTCCTGCACGTATGGCCACCGCGTCAGAGCACATTGCTGAATCGGGAAAATGCAGGGATTGTAGGTATTCCCTAGATCCCTTTGGTTGTTATCCGATATTGATTACAACTAATGGGATGTTATTTTGTTTGAATACGCTCAATTTGTTGTACTTGTAGTCTTGATATCGCATTTGCGTGTAAGTGTACATAAATTGTTGAGGTAATTAAAACGTGCAAAATTACATTATTTATGTTTAAATTTAGCAGGTTATGATTAAGCGGTTCACTGTTATAGAGTATCAGGGAGTGGAGGCTCGAATCCTCTCATACCGACCAAATTAGATGCTTTTTGTTAGTTTGTTTTAATCATTAAAATAACCAGCAGTTAAGTAAAACAAAACCCCGTGTTAGCATTGCTATACGGGTTTTGTTTTTTATACCTTTTCGCTGCCCATATGATTAACGCTGCTTGCGACTAAGGCTCAAGTTCGAGTGATTAGGCTGGCTTTGGCACAGCAAAAGGCAAAAATTTTCAAGGCGAAATCGTCAATTTCACAAATTATATGTATCCGCCATTTAGCATTTAAGACATTATTGAGTAGGACATTTACCTATGCGCGCGTTTGTTTTACGAGCAAGATCAGCACCTACTGACAGTCAGTTGTTTTTGGCTTCTGTCGGCCAAGAGGCGCATACCGAGATTTTAGCTCATACCCTGATGAACACTATCTTTGTGGCTCAGTCCCATCGAAACGATGTTGTCGTTTATTTGGTGCTAGAAAGTACCCATGATTTTTCCCGCACTATCTGCTTCGATACTCGAAATATTTGCCATATTGGTGGTTTTCACGAGCAAGCTTTGCTCACTAAAATTGCCAAAGCCTTAGATATTTCTCGGGGCATGACGAAGGAGCAAACCCGTGTTGTTGACGAGGGCATCAGTGTCAGTACCATCAGTTTTGAAAAGCTGGTACAGGACCTCGCGGTGGATTATCAATTGTTTATGATGGATAAGAAGGGTACATCAATCCGTGAGCAAGAATTTGTGGGTAATCCGTGCTTTTTACTGACCGATCATATTCCTATGCCGAAGAAAAGTTTTAATACCTTGAAACGACTCGGCGCGCAAAAGATCAGCCTAGGGCCTAAGATGTTGTTTGCTTCCCAGTGTGTGGTATTGATCCATAATGAATTGGATATCAATCAATAGCCTCTGAGTCTTATGTATCCGTTGCTAACGCTGACTATTCCTGTGCGGCAACTTGTGTGCCGAACCCCATTTTTAAATGGGGTTTTATATTTTCTCCTTTAAAAATGTGATCGCTTTTTGGGCTCTGCGTGACAAGGGCCATTCCGCGCGGTGGATAAGCCAAATGGTGTCTACAACTTGGCTGCCACATTCCACAACATAGATATCTTCTTGTCGTTCAAAGGCTTTGCGGGCGTATTGCGGTATAACCGTAAATCCTAGCCCTTTTGCGACAGGTTCGAGAATGAGGCTGATTTGGTTGGTAAATCCCTTGCAAGGGATCTCTTGAATGCCGGGGTGAGCTGGATATTTACGGCTAAGCAGCCGAGTCGCCATGGCCTCACCATCGGGATGGGAGATAAACCCTAGCCGTTGTAAATCAGCCCATTCATGTTGTTTATGGCTCGCAGGTACCACAAGTTCAAGCGGCTCTTCGGTAAAATGTGTGCTGTGAATACGAGGATCGGAAGGTTTTAAGGTTACCATGCCGATTTCATGTTCATTGGCCAACACTGAGGCCACTATCTCACTGTCAGGGGCAAAACGGTGGCGAATGCTTAACGCCGGAAAGGCTTGTTGTAATTCGATTAATAATGGAAAAAGCGTTAAACCAATGCTACCTGGAGTGATAAGGCTAATATCACCGGCATTGGCGTCATCATGGATAAGTTTCTGTTGTAGGCGTTTCTGCGCGCATTCAACTTCTTTAACGTAGGTCAGCAGGTTTTCCCCTATGGGAGTGATTTCAAGCTGGCGGGTGCGGCGTAAAAACAGTGTGCCGTAGGTTTCTTCTAAGCGACTGATATGCTGGCTCACAGCCGCTTGGGTGATACCTATAGCTTCGGCGGTGCGGGTGAAATTGCCTCTCTCGACTAGCACGCTAAAGGTGTGTAACCACTGTGGATTTATCATAAGTAAAATTTATCAAATCTATAATCTGTATGTGCTTTTAATTATGGCACGATAAGACTAGTCTGTCGTCATTCAGTATTCAAATACCTTTTGATCTTAATAGACACAGGAAACACTATGGCCGATCTATTTTCATCCTTCAAACTTAAAGACATCACCCTCAAAAACCGTATTGCCGTTGCGCCCATGTGCCAATATCAAGCCACGGACGGACTCATCAACGACTGGCATCAGGTGCATTACACTAGCCTTGCCCGTGGCGGTGCCGGTCTTGTTGTGGTTGAAGCCACTGCGGTTTCTCCCGAAGGACGTATTACCCCCAAATGCCTTGGGTTATGGAATGACGAACAAGCCCAAGGCCTAGCTAAGGTCGCCAGCGCGATTAAAAATGCGGGTGCTGTTGCAGGCATTCAGATTGGTCATGCAGGCCGTAAAGCGAGTGCGAATATCCCGTGGGAAGGGGATGACCATATTGCCGATGATGACGCGCGAGGTTGGCAACCGATTGCACCATCAGCTGTCGCATTTGGCGCAAACTTACCTAAAGTGCCTACCGCTATGACGATTGAGGACATTGAGCGGGTTAAAGCCGACTTTGTGGCGGCAGCAAAGCGTGCTTTAGCGGCAGGATTTGAATGGTTAGAACTGCATTTCGCCCACGGTTATTTAGCCCAAAGTTTCTTTTCAACCTATGCCAATCAACGCACCGACCAATACGGTGGCAGTGCCGAAGGGCGGGGGCGCTTTTTGTTAGAAACCATTGCCGCGGTAAGAGACGTTTGGCCATCGCATTTACCCTTAACGGCGCGATTTGGTGTGATTGAATTCGACCATAAAGATGAAGAAACACTGACGGAATCGATAGCCTTGGTGAAGCAATTTAAGCAAGCGGGGCTCGATATGCTGAACGTCAGCATTTGCTTCTCGACCCCAACGGCAAATATTCCATGGAGTCCGGCATTTTTGGCGCCTATTGCAGCGCGGGTTCGTCAAGAAGTGGGGTTCCCTGTTGCGACGTCTTGGGGTATGGATGATCCACATCAAGCTAATGCGGCCATTGAAGATGAACAAATGGATTTAGTGATGATAGGTAAAGCGTTTTTAGCGAATCCACATTGGCCGTATCAAGCGGCGCAAACCTTGAAAATTGCGCGCCCATCTTGGGTATTACCCGCTTCCTACGCCCATTGGTTAGCACGCTACTCTACGGTTAAAGCCGATTGATTGTAGAGTGACTTGAGTTGATTTAAACCTAAGCCTTAAAAAGCCGTTATCTAAAGATAGCGGCTTTTGGCTTTAGTGGCAGGTAAGGTCCATCATAAGAGACTAGCTACAAGAGACTAGCTTCAAGATAATGGCCACGCAGCTCTTCAACCCACACAGTTAAATCCAAGCTTCGTGCATTTCGTATTCATCCAGTCGCGAGGGAATAAAAAAGCCCCAATCCTGCGGGAATGGGGCTTTTTTAACTAAGATGATGAAGCTCAGTGGTTATAGAAACGTCGACCTTCACGCATCACTTCAATCAATTCAGGCGCGCTCATTTTTTTATTGAGCCTATGTTCATAGTTTTCATCGTAAATACGATATTTACCGTGGCGGTCAATCACTGTCACTTCTGCTTCTTGATAGATAGCAAAAATACGGCTATCACCTATATAGATCCACGTTTCTTTGTCAGGTTGTAATAGGCTGCGGCCAGCGCTGTAATCTGTCGTGTTATTGGTGCAACCTAGCACGTGGGTCATTAAAGTCGGCGCAATGCCGTAATGGCTGGTGCGGTATTTGACCTTAGAAGCACCCGTATTCGGCCAGTGGATCACTAATGGCACTTTGACACTCTGTGGTGACAGGTTGCGATTCGCTTCATCACTATTGCTGGTGAACATTTTGCCATTGACCCCAGTGATAATCACTAAGGTGTCGTTGGACACATTGGCCAGCATCGCCTTGAGTTGTTGATCGACAAAATACAGAGATTGGCGATATTGATTAAACAGTACTTTTTGTGCTGGCATCAGGTCGGTATTGGCTTTCACTGTTTCGATACCCAGAAAACCCACGGGAGTATCAAAATTTTCTGGCGCTTTTAAGTTAACGAGCGCAAACCAAGGTTTATTTTGGATGCTGTGCCACTCGTTAAAACTGGCCACTGTGTGCAAATCGGCATCGGCGCTGCCATTGGTTTCTTTGGCTATGACAGGATTAAAGTCATTAAACATCGCCTGTGATGAACGCAAATTGAGATTGGTTTCAGGGAGGAAAAGCCCCAATTCATAGCCTGCTTGTTGAAAGCTTCTGGTCAGTAAAGGACTGGTGCTATTAAAAATTCGCGCATCGCCATAACTGCCTTGCAGGCCATAGAGTAGCGAAAACATGCCCGTTCTAAATTGGTTGCCGCCGCTGAAATGCTGGGTAAAAGATTGATTATTTTCAGTGTATTGTTGTAGGAATGGCATGCTTTTACCATCGACCATATCCGCCCGCAAACTGTCGATAGTAATCATCAACACGTTGATTTTCGTGTCGGCCTGGCAGGTGAGTGGCTGCTCTGGATAGCTGAGTACACTGGTGTTGTGATTGACGTCATCACCTTGGTATGAACCATCGATACCGTGACTTTCCATAAAGGAGCGAGCAGTCGCGGGATAAGATAAAGGATAAGTATCGTCGAAACGGGTAATTTCTGTGATATCGGCGGCATCGGCCCAAATGTGGATCAAGTGGCTGCTAATAAAACAGATACACACTAAGGTGATAACTTTATTGCCTAAATTGAGTTTTTGGATTTTCTCTATGCGTTTCCACAAAAAGTTCGCCATGGTCAGTTCAATGGCGATGATGGCCAGCGGTGTGACGATATAAGAAGTACCACGGAGCAGGGCATTGAGATCCGCCCAAGCTAAATCGAAGGCGAAGGGGCTCAAGTGCATGCCGTAATCGGCGTAAACAATGGTATCGTACAATAAGATACAAAGACTTAGGGTCGCGATCACCGCCGCGACGCCTCTTAATATCTTCGAATAAGGCAATATCAAGGTCAGTGGGAACAGACAGATCAAATAGGCGATAAAGGCGAGAAAGCTAAACTGACCAATAGTGCTGACGCTTAGATAAACCCAGCCATACCAAGTTTCTGGATAACCCACGCTGCCAAGATATCGGCTGCCGACTATCATGGCTAATAAGCCATTGAAGAAGGCGAACCAATGTCCCCAGTTGATGAGCCGGGAAACCCGATCGCGGCTCATTTGCTTTTTTCGCTCGACCATAGTGATCCGCTTATTCCTAAAAGGCCTTGTATCTTATATTCTTTTGATGATTATTACCCAGTTAACTTACTGGGATTTAACCGATTGTGCGAGTGCTTTTGCAAATTGTTCGGCCACGGCTTGGCGCGATTCGCTGGGCACTTTACGTTCTAGCAGGTTAGTCACGCAGTTACCCAATGCCATCAGGCTCAGGTCAGTCGGTGCTTTATGCTTTTCTAACACAGCCAATATTTCGGCGATTAATGATTCAACTTGGGTGTTTGAGTATTTCGATTGGATTGCCATAATCAAAAAATGTTTCACTTTGGAATGGATTAGCGGCATATAATAGCGGATTTATCCCAGTATCACTATCAGGGCTTATGAGTATTAACATCGAACACGCAATTATTCACGAGATTTCTCAGGACAGTCAGGGGCAATTACGCTGCCGTTTGCGTCCTCAACCTCTGCTGAACGGTCAGGCGGTCGAGGTGATGCTCGACGAGTTGCATCAGACATATACGGGAAAGGCCGGTAAAGGTTTTGGCTATTTTGGTATCCATGGTGACGACGGTGAGGCGAATCCCGCCTTTGCCAATGCGCTAACTCAATACCGTGGCGGCGAGCTAGGGTTTGTGGAGTTTTCCGGTCAAGCCAGTAAATTACTGCAAGAAGAATTGTCAAAGTACGACTTCAGTCAAGGCGGTTTCCTGTTGATGTCTTGCTATACCAGCATCACCAGCGATTATTTGTTTGTGGCTTTATTAAGTGCTAAGTCGTCAATGACAGTATTAGACGATATGGAACTGTCGCAAAATAACCATTTGGATTTAAATAACATCCAACTCGCGGCGCGTATCGATTTAACTGAGTGGCAAGCCGATAAGGATTCTCGCAAGTATATCTCCTTTATCCGTGGCCGTGCGGGACGTAAAGTCGCCGACTTTTTCCTCGACTTTATGGGCTGCGTAGAAGGCGTCAACACTAAGGCGCAAAACAAAACCTTAATGAATGCGGTTGAAGATTTTGTTGCCAGCAGTGAGTTGACGAAAGACGAGCGTCAGCAGTGCCGCAATAAAGTGTTTGAATACTGTAGTGAGCGTTTCGATGAAGGCGCTGACATTGAGATCAAAGACTTGGCCGATGAGTTAGCCGATCAAGGTATGGACTCCTTCTATGATTTTGCCCGTGGCGGCAGTTATGATCTTGATGAAGAGTTTCCGGCCGACAAATCAACCCTGCGCCAATTGAAGAAGTTTTCTGGTACGGGTGGCGGCGTAACGTTAAGTTTTGATGGCGGCCACTTAGGTCAACGGGTGATTTACGATCCCATCTCGGACACGATTTTAATCAAAGGTGTGCCAGCAAACTTAAAAGATCAGCTTGATCGTCGTCTTAAAGGCGAATAGCACTTAATTAATCCATCGTTTTTAAGCGAAAGAATAACCAAAGGCCGAGAGTTTTTACTCTCGGCCTTTTTGCTAACTAAGTCGCGCTGACTTAGTGTCTATGCTAAGTGAGTACAGCTAAGTGAGTACTTCTTAGTCAGTGACTCGTCGCCTATGTTAATTATTGGAGCTAAATGGCACTGGACGTGGCGTATCTTTATTCGATGGTGGCAAAATAGGTAGCGTGATTTGCGGCTGATCGCCCGTTAAGGACTCAAGGAAGGCGACCATTTCTTTCACTTCTTGGTCAGAGAGTTTTTGCCCTAATTGAATGTCTGCCATGGTATTCACCGCTTCTTCCAAGGTCCAGACGCTGCCATCATGGAAGTAGGGATAGGTGAGTTCAATATTGCGTAGTGTCGGCACTTTAAACACATATTTATCAGCTTCTTTACCAGTGACGCCCTTACGACCTTCTGCTGGGTTATTGGTGTGGAACGGTTTGATGAGTCCCATTTTCATATACATAGTTCCACCGACAGCGGGGCCGTTATGGCAACTCACGCAACCTTTATCCTTGAAGAGTTGGTAACCCGCTTTGGCATTCGCGCTTATGGCCTCTTGCTTGCCCAGAAGAAATTGATCGAGGGGGCTATTAGGGGTAACTAAGGTTTTTTCAAAGGTGGCAATCGCATCGGTTAAACGGTCAATTGTGACTTTTTCATCGCCATAGACCTTGGCGAAGTGCGCTCGGTAGGCAGGCATAGAGGCGATAGTTTCAGTTGCGAGTTCATGGGTAAAGCCCATCTCTTTCGGGTTGGCGATAGGGCCCGCGGCTTGTTCTTTCAAATCACTGGCGCGACCATCCCAAAATTGAGCCAGCATAAAGTCGGCATTAAGCACTGTGGGTGAGTTAATTGGGCCTTCCTGCCAATGATGACCAATGGACGTTGGCAGAGCATCGACACCACCAGTGGATAAATTATGGCAAGAGTTACAAGAGATAAAGCCAGATTTAGACAGTCTGGGTTCGAAGAACAGCATTTTACCTAATTCAACTTTTTCAGGCTCAGTGATCTTGGCTGCTGTAATGACTTCGATGGGTTCTGCACTGATAGCATGGGTACTGGCTAATATACCTGCGATGAAAATGGCGATAGATGTAAGTTTGGTCATCTTATTTCTCCCTGTATAACCTTGGTTTTTGTATGGTTTAACAGGGATGCTAGCGGTTAATGATGCTGAGTGATAACGCTTTGTTTCGATTGGGTCTATCGCTGTTGCGGATTAAGCTTTTGCGATCTAATTCGCTGTTTTTACGTTGTTATTTTGCTAGGTTGAGTGATGTTTCTGTTAAGGTTGCATCTGTTAATCGGCAAGGTCGATGCATTGTTGCTTTCTGCCTATCGGTACCTGATGGTTGCAATGAGTTGCATTGCTGGATTTTCGACTACCTGATACAAACATCTGATACAAACATCTGATACAAAATATTGGGCCGAGTGGATTCATTTGTCGCGACAACAGACGGAATTGATTAGAATCTCCATTCATGTTGAGTTAACTCGTGTTGAGTGCCTCAAGTTATCATGCTCGGCCATCGCCAAGCGGTGCTATAAAATTATATAGGTGGACTGTTTTTCTGCCGAGGAGCGTTAATGCAATTGTTTGTCAAAGATTTAACTGTGATCGATTTTTCCTATTTGTGCCCAAAGCGCGGCATGGTGGGGGAGAGTTGGATTGTTGATGTTCTGTTAGAGGGCGGATTAGACGAGCAAAACATGGTACTCGATTTTGCTAAAGTCAAACGTACGATCAAGCAGACCATAGATGCGGTGGCCGATCATCGTTTATTAGTGCCTACGGCCTGCAGCAGTGTGCGATGGCAACAGCAGGGCGATAGAGTATGGATGGATTTTGATAGTCAGCTAGGTGAAATTCATTTGGCCTGTCCTTCCCAAGCCTTTGCCTTAGTGCCGACCGAAGAGATTGATATTCCCAGCGTGAATGCCTTTTTACAGAAAGCGTTGCGTGAAGCTTTACCTAAGAATGTCGAAGGGATCACACTCACCTTAAGACACGAAATCCTCGATACGCCTTATTACCATTACAGCCATGGTTTACGTAAACACGATGGTAATTGTCAGCGTATCGCCCATGGGCATCGTAGTCCTATTCACGTTTATGAAAATGGCAGTCCAGCACCTAAGTGGGATGAGTATTGGGCCAAACGTTGGCACGATATTTATTTAGGCAGTGAAGAGGACTTGGTTTCAGTTAAGACCCTTAATCTTTCGCCGCAAACGCGGATAACCGATGACAGCCACTATGGCTTTCATTACCAAGCCCCCCAAGGGGATTTCCAATTGGCAATGCCAAAGGAATGCTGTGATTTAATTCCCCACGACACGACGGTTGAATTGTTAGCTGATTATATTGCCACGACATTAGTCGCTAAAGTGCCAGGAAGTCAGTTTAAAGTGGTGGCGTTTGAAGGTGTTGGCAAGGGCGCGATCGTCGTTAAGGGATAGGCACTAAGAGCTGATATAAGTGAATGGACTTAAACTATTCACCTTTTAATCACGGATTTAATAGGCCTCGGTAGATTATCGGGGCTTTTTTGTTTGTTTTTATCATAGGCTGAACTGAAATTACGACAGGGATGTGGGTTTGCAGAATCGATTTTTATGGTGCGTTAGGTTAACGTGGCATTGATTGAATTTGGCTGCGTTTTGTGTCGCGATGAATGTATTTAGTGGGTCTTGATCCCTATTGCCTCTCGATAAGGATTTTTTGAAGATGTTGGAAACTAGGATATTGGAAACTAAGATGCTGGAAAATAATAAGATGTTGGGAAATAAAGTATCGCAATTTTTATCTCACGGTGGAGCCCCCCTAAGTTCAAATCCAGTGCGCTGCTTATCGGCATTATTCACTTTGGGCCTAGTGCTCATTGCGCCTCAGGTACAAGCTGAGGTGAGTTTACAGGGTAAGTTAGAGCAAGGCGCATTAATGCGTGGTCAAGCGCCAGCGGGCACTCAGATTAGCTTAAATGGTGCAGCCATTAAGGTCACGCCTGACGGTCATTTCGCCTTTGGTTTTGATCGCGATGGCGAACTGAGTCAGCAGCTAACCTTAGTTTATCCCGATGGTTTGACTGAGGTTAAGCCTTTAACTTTGGTCAAGCGTGAGTACAAGATTCAAAGTGTGAAGGGCATTAGCTCGAAGATTATGAAGCCCGATCCCGTCGCGCAGGAAAGAGCGGCGAAAGACACGGCGCAGGTCAAAGCGGCGCGGGCCACATTTAGCGAGCAAACGGCCTTTTTACAGGAGTTTATTTGGCCGCTGACAGGGCGTATTTCCGGGGTTTATGGAAGCCAACGTATTTATAACGACGTACCCGGTAATCCACACTTTGGTGTGGATGTGGCAGCGAAAACGGGCACTGTAGTGGTGGCGCCCGCCGATGGTGTGATAAGTCTGTCTGTGCCCGACATGTTTTATTCGGGTGGGACTATGGTGATCGATCATGGTTACGGCGTGAGTTCGAGCTTTTTGCACTTGAGTAAGCTGTACGTCAATGCGGGTGAAGCGGTTAAGCAAGGTCAAGCCGTGGCAGAGGTGGGCGCAACAGGTCGTGCTAATGGCCCGCATTTAGATTGGCGAGTGAACTGGTATCAAATGCGCCTCGATCCCACGACCATAGTGCCACCCATGGCAACTGTGCTGGCGAATGAGAAAGCTAACAAAGCGGCTAAAAAGGGCTAGATACAATATACAGTTCTTGCACACTAAAATGGCGCAATGATGCGCCATTTTTTATGATTCTTATCCTTATCCTTATCCTTATCCTTATCCTTATCCTTAGCACTCAGTGAGTTGGATTGTTATAGACTCGTTTCAACTGTCCGCTTGCAGATTATGAGTTTCAATCGATTAGCTTAAAAAGATTACTTTAACAATGGATGATCGGCGGGTAGCTGGCGGGTGATCCACAAAATCAGTTTGTGTTTCATGTTTGGCCCATCTTCTTTATCTTTGGCCAGTGGCTGGATTAAATTGTCTGTGACCAGTAAACGGTAAATACATTCCACTTTGTCTTTGGGCGAGATGCCCTTGTCGAAGTCCGCATATCCGCGTTTTTTGGCATATCCAACACCGATTTCCATGGCGAACTTCAATATTTGCGCTTCGTTCTTGTGTGGCTTCATTGGCGATCCTCTGTTTGCACATCGAATCCATCAAGTGGATTCGATAATGTGTGCCTGATGGCTTCTGCGAGTTATACGTCCTAAGTTACGCTAAATATGCTGTTTTCTAGATTTAATTTTGGCAATTTTTGACAAAACGACCAAAAAATGGGCCTAAAAATAATCTGAACACTGAGTCTGATTAAATAGTCATCAGCTCAGGTCATCACTTAGGCATTATCTTCGATTTTGACTTAGTTTTTGACTAAGTTTTTAATTCAGATTTTAACTCAGGTATTCGCTATGGCGAGTGCGGCAAGTGCCAATGGAAATCTAAGCTCAGTGTTCTCTTCTTTCAGATTTTAAGTCCGCCTAAAACACCTTCGCTACATTTGCTCGCTGGCGATCACCGCTTTTATGCCATGGGGATGCACTTTAATGCACACATCATCGCGTTTAAAGGCGATAGTCGGATTGGCTAAACGCTCTTTATCTCCTTTGGGCGAGCTCATCTTAATTTTTATCCCAGCAAGGGATGCTAAGCCTTGTGAACTTAAGTCTAGTGAGCTTGACAGAACTGGCTCTGCAGCCTGTTCAGATGGTAGCAAAGCGCTGAGTTTGGGACACAGGGTGAGCAAATCTTGGCTCAGGGTATCGCACTCCTTCGCTTTTGAATCAATGACTAGTTCTATGTGTTCCCAGCCCTCCTGCGGATAGACTTTGTCGCTGGGGTAGGGAAGTTCAACACAGGCAATGCTAAATTGACCGAGCGTGAGTGGGGTATCCAGTTCTATGATCAGAATCGTACGGCCATTGATGATATTGTCTGAAATGATCTTACCGACGCAGCTAAAGGCATAGCGCAGCGCATCGGCACTGGCGATGGAATTGACACGCAGCGCGACATGATCGCAAACCAGTGCTTTATCCGTTAAGTCTAAGGTTTCAAGTAAGGCTAAAATTTGTGCTTCGAAGGCGGGCCAGCTTTGGGTTAATTGCTCATAGTTGATGCTTGTATTCTGCGGCGCGGCAGCTTCATTGGATGATGACATAAAGACTCCAAGTTATTTATTATTGCCGTAAGTTTTTATCCCTTACACAAACTAACGGGGATAAAACAGCTAACGATATGATGTAAATGGTTAAATAAAAACGCCCATTAAGCTGGGCGTGTTTGATATCGTGCAATTATCTATTTGGCGTGTTGCCATCGGGAAGTTGGCTAAAGTTACGGCCAAATCTCAATCGGCGTTCCTTCATCGACAACTTTCCACACTTCATCCATTTCGGCGTTGGTAATCGCGATACAGCCGTCAGTCCAGTTGTATTGCTGGGCTTGTTCTGGCGGCAGTGACGACTTAGGGTTTTGGCCGTGGATCATGATCATGCCTCCGGGTCTAATGCCTAAGGCTTTGGCTCTGAGTTTATCCTCTTCATTAGGATAGGAAATATGGATCGATTTATAATAAGCACTATCTGGCTTTTTATAATCTAGGGTATAACGCCCCTGTGGTGTGCGTTGATCGCCTTCCTTTAATTTGTGTCCAGCGGGTAGGTCACCCATGGCGATACGATATTGTTTGAGCACTTTGCCATCGCGCAATAAAGCCATACTGGATTCGGATTTAGTGATCACCACCAGATCCACTTTACCCATGCCAGAGGCATGTAATTCGGGTGAAACGAGAGCCGCGATAGTCACAGTGAGAGATGTCAATGTGGAAAGTAGGGTGGCGCGCATGAAGTCCTCGAAAATAAACACAGGTTGTTGGCTTTTTTCGGCATCATACCGCAATTTTATCCTACTGTGAGTAGATAATTTTGAGCTAGGTGCAATTGCATGGCAGACTCGTGGCATATTTATGCTGTAATCCCTGTGTTAGTCAGTTTGTTGCAAGGAAGTAAAAGTTTGTATGTCTGAGAATATCGAATCCGAAAGCCCGTTAAAACGTCAATTACGTACCATTATTTTTGGCACTGATACTCCCGCTGGCCGCTATTTTGATATCGCCCTCATGGTGTGTATTGTGTTGAGTGTCGGCTTAGTGTTCCTCGACACAGTAGAGATATTCCATCGTGAATACGGCCAGCTTATTTCTGTGTTGGAATGGGTATTCACCATTATTTTTACGATTGAATATGGCCTACGTTTGTACTGCGCGACTCATCCTGTGTTATATGCTCGCAGCTTTTATGGTTTAGTGGATTTGTTATCGGTATTGCCAAGTTATCTGGCGTTGCTGATCCCTGGCGCTAACTTTACCTTAGTTATCCGGATACTTAGGCTGTTTAGGATTTTCCGCGTACTCAAATTACTGCGTTATTTGAGTGAAGGAAATGTTCTACTTAGGGCGATGATGCAGTCGAGTCGTAAGGTTTTTTTGTTTTTCTTCTCGGTTAGTTTGATCGTTATGGTACTGAGTTCAGTAATGTATGTGGTTGAAGGGCCTGATAATGGTTTTAGTTCAATCCCTAAATCTGTGTACTGGACAATTGTGACTATTACTACAGTCGGTTACGGCGACATTACCCCGAAAACCGGATTAGGTCAGGCGATTGCGGCTTTTACTATGCTAATTGGTTACTCGATTATCGCAATCCCAACGGGGATTTTAACCGCCGAGATATCCCAAGAAGTAGGGCGTCATCGAGATTTACGCTCGTGTAATCAATGCCATAAGACAGGTCATGATATTGATGCCATGTATTGTAGTCGTTGTGGATGTGAGTTAGATAGCCTAGATGTGCCCGTTGATAAAGGCGTTTCATGATGATTTCGGCGAACACTTTTTATTTTTTGTAGGTAAAAGACACGTATGACGCAAGCCAAGTTTGTTGAAGGCCCCATATTACGCCATATCTTAGTGATGAGTTCGACCGCCGCGGTAGGGATTTCTGCCTTATTTGTCGTGGATTTACTGGATATCTTTTTCCTGAGCCTATTGGGAGAGCATGAACTCGCGGCGGCTGTGGGATATGCGGGGAGTATTTCGTTTTTTACCACATCGATTGGAATTGGTTTATCGATTGCATTAGGGGCTTTAGTGTCTCGCTCGATTGGCGCAAAAGAGGTGGCGTTGGCAAAGCGCTTATTACTCAATAGCGCGGTTGTGACGACACTGATCAGTGTGCTGGTGGCGGCTGTGGTCACCACCTTCATTCCTGAGCTAGTTGCCTTAGTTGGCGCGAGTGGTCATACGGCAGAACTTGCTGCGAGCTATTTGTATATTCTCGTGCCTTCCTTACCTTTTATCTGTCTTGCGATGGCGCTCGGCGGGGCTTTACGCGCCGTGGGTGATGCAAAGTTATCTATGATGTCGACCTTAGCGGGGGGCGGGGTTAATGCTGTACTCGATCCGATTTTTATCTTCATGTTCGCCATGGGGATTGAAGGTGCTGCATTGGCATCCGTCTTAGCACGGGTGGCGGTATTTGTGATTGCCGCTCGCGGTGTGGTGGTTAAGCATAAGTTGTTAGGCCATTTTGATAAGGCACATTTTGTCGCCGATCTTAAGCCTATCTTTGCCATTGCAGGCCCTGCGATGTTAACCAATGTGGCAACTCCCATCGGAAATGCCTTTGTGACCCGAGCGATCGCCGATTTCGGTGATGCTTATGTGGCAGGCTGGGCAGTATTGGGGCGTTTAATCCCTGTGGCTTTTGGGATGATCTTTGCACTATCCGGCGCGATTGGACCTATTGTTGGGCAAAACTTTGGTGCAGGTCAGTTTGACCGAGTACGTGAGAGTTTAACGCGGGCGATTCAGTTTTGTACTGTGTATGTGCTGGTAATGTCTTTGCTGCTGTTTATGCTTAAGTCACATTTGGTCAGTGTGTTTGATATGAAGGGCGATAGTGCTGATCTTATTCATTTTTTCTGCAGTTATATTGCGGTATTCTTTATCTTTTCGGGGATTTTATTTGTGGCGAATGCGTCCTTTAATAACCTTGGCAAGGCCAAATATTCCACGCTATTTAACGTAGGTAAAGCCACTTTAGGCACTGTGCCCTTTGTGTATTTGGGTGCGCTTTGGGGTGGTGTTTACGGTGTATTGATTGGGCAAATTTTAGGGTCTATTTTGTTTGGTACATTAGGTGTGTGGGTTGCCTATCGTTTAGTGGATAAAGTGGCGGCGCAGGCACCGTTTTCAGCCGCGCCTAATCTTGATGCTGCGAATGCTATCCCCCGTAATGTCGTACTGAGTGAGGAAGAGGAAATCGCTAATTGTGTTGCACAGAACTTACCGAGTGCGACCAATCCGCTTTCATCCTCGTGCGTGCAGATGGCGCAATTAACGGAGGAGCAAGAGAATGAGCCCGTATTGCCCTATTTAGACGAGGGTAAAAAGCCTAATTGACGTTATGTGGCTTAGCTGCGCCATGTAGAAGCTGTGGGCAAGAACGCAGATAAAAATGAGCTCTTAATAATGAGGAGCAGTCAGAAAGCTGCTAATGATAGGAATGCTGAAAAACAAAATGCCACAAGATTGCTTGTGGCATTTTGTTTGAAACGGCGTTTGCACTTCATTTAGTTAAGCTAACAATGCCAAAATACGCCGCTAAAAGACTATTCTGCTGAGCTTCTTATTCTTCAATACTTGGCGTGTCTTGTTGGCCTTCGACTTGTTCAGTCGCAGCTTCTGATGCCGCCATTTTTGCGCGATCAGCCTTAGAGATGTAACCTGATTTTGCAGGTGAGCCGATAGTCACTGGGTCGACTTTATTCAGTCTGGCCTTAGCGCGTTTAGCTATTTTCTTGATGATCTTTTGTTTCTTGTTCATGACGTCTCTAATTTCGTTTCGCACCCGCTACGCGCAGGAATATGAGGCCAAGGGCTCAATTGAGGCGGGATTCTAACTCAATCTGAGCGAACTGACCATGTTTTGCTGAATTTTGTCGAAAACAACGGCTACTCTTTGAGAACTAGTTTTGCTAAATGGCGTTAGCATAACAATTTGACTTAAACGGCGCTGTTAGTATTTCACACGACAAATGCTGCGGTGTAGACTGTCTGTGTGGATCAAAAGCCATTATATTGCCTAGCATTATGAGTTTGAAAAATTAACTCTACTGTTATTTTATTGCTCATATCCTGAGCCGAGGAAGATGTGTGTTATTAACTAAAATCACTTTTTTTGAGCGCTTTGAGCACGATATATTAAGTGGCACTAAAACCATTACATTGCGTGATGAAACGGAATCCCATGTGATTGCAGGTCAAACGCTTCCCGTTTCAACCTTCGAAACCGACCGCTGGTTTTGTGATATCCATATTATTGATGTCGTGCCAGTGACCTTAACTGAGCTCTCAGACATTCATGCTAAGCAAGAGAATATGACATTGCCGCAGCTACGTGATGTGATTGCAGAAATTTATCCCGGTCTTGAGCAATTGTTTATGATCCAGTTTAGGGTTTTACCGCAGTAAAAGTATAGAGCGTAATTCGTAAAATAAAAAAGGCCGCACAGCAGCCTTTTTATCACAAATTCAATGGCATATTAAGTTGCCGAAGATTGCTGAACTGTTCAAGAACATCAGCTATCCAAGACAACTAAACCGTCCAAGGTAACAGTTTTTTCGCAAAGTGATCGGCTTGGTCTAAGCGAATCGCTGCGCGGTGACGCATCCGATAAAAAGCTTGATAGCACAGGGGGACTAAGTACAAGCTAGTCACTGTCGAGAACGATAAGCCACCGATAATGGCGATTGCCATGGGGTAATATGGCGGGCCGCCGCCACCGATTTGGGTATCACCCATCGCCAGTGGGACTAATCCCAGTACTGTTGTACCTACTGTCATTAACACTGGCCGCAAACGGGTGATACACACCTCCCGAATGGTGTCAGACAATTTGTCGAGATCCGGTGTCATCTGATTGATTTGATCCACCAGAACGATACCGTTGTTCACCACTATCCCCATTAAAATCAAGATACCTATCATTGCCATCACAGAAATAGGGGTACCTGTGATAAACAGCGCCCAGAATACACCTGTGATGGAAAATAGGATTGAGGTAATAATCGCCGTCGGTAACAGTAGAGATTCAAACAACGCCGCCATAACAATATAAATCATCGCGACAGCCAAGAGCATATTAGTCACCATCACGTTCTGATCTTCATCTTGGCGCTCGAAGCCACCACGGAGTGAATAGTCGTAACCATCGGGGAAACGGATATTTTCCATCACTTGCTTAATCTTAGTTTGCGCCTCTTCTGTGGTGAGGTTTTCTAAGTTAGCCCCAATCGACAGCGAGGTTTGGCGGTTGAAGTGTTTGATAGTATCGAAGCGGGGTTGGATCTCAATCTTCGCCAGATTATCTAAGGTGTACACTCTTTGGTCTAGGCGTACTATGGGTAACTGTTTGAGTTTCTCAAGTGACTTTTGCCATTCTTTCTCGTAGGCCATTTCGATGCGTAGCTCGCCATTAGGATCGTGGCGGAAGGATCGCAGCGGTGAACCGCGCAGTGCCATGGAGATACTTGAGGCAATTTCATTGAGTTTTAAATCTAACCGCGCCGCCATTTGTCTATCAATGCGGATAATCACTTTTTGCTGAGCGCCATTAAGCTCGGAGCGAACATCTTGCAATCCTTTGATGTTTTGCAACAAAGGAATAACTTGCTCGCTCAAATTAATCAGCTCAGAGGTTGAGCGCCCTGTCAGTGTGACTCGCACGCCAGAGTTGTCATTGCCCCAGCCAAATTGCGGTTTGGCGATGGAATACTTAGGGAAGCCACTGCGGATTTTCTTTTTTAACTCATCCACTGACATAGGCAAATCTTTCTTTAGGAGGATCACCGATGAGCCATCGTCAGAGGCATAATAGCTGTAGACAGAATCAATATGGAATTCCTCTTTATTGTTATAAAGATACTCTTCCATTTGGTTGATCATCGCCTCAGTGACATTGAGATTATGTCGACCTTCTACTTGGTAGTTAATGTAGATTCGTTCATTGCTCTCGCTGTCTTCTTGATCCTGTTTAACCATAGATAGCGGCAGGGCGGTGGATGCGAGGATCGCTACAGCAATCACGCCTGAACGCCAAGGTCTGAGCAATACCCAATCTAAGGTATTATTGTAAAAACGTTGTAATTTACCCGCATCCTTTTCGGGGGCGATGTCGAAGTGGAACTTAGTCAACATCAAAGGAATTAAGGTTTTTGCGACCAATAGCGACGCGGCGAGTGAGATACAAATTGCAATAGCAACATGCTCTAGAAAAATAGTGATCTCGACTTTTACGCCAAAAATATTAGGTAAAAATACAATGGCGGTTGTCATTGTGCCTGCCAATACCGCCAGAGACACTTTATCGACCCCCGTCATGACTGACTCTTCATTGTCTTTAGGGTGTTTACCTTGCTTTTCCTGCAGTACGCTCTCAGTGACGACCACTGCGTTATCAATCAACATACCGACGGCGAGCAGGAGTCCCATCATAGACAGAATATTCAAGCTGTAACCGAGTAGATACATAGCGGCGAGCGTCATACCGATTGAAATAGGCACGGATGACACAACCACTAAAGTCATTTTCAAATTACGCAGGAATAAGTACAGCACGACAAAGGACAGCAGTGCACCGATTAACCCTGAAAGCAGCAAATCCATTAGTGAAGATTTTACTCCAGAGGCTTGATCTTCCATGATAAATAGGCGAATACCTTGGAACTGTTGGTCCTGCTTCGCAAGCTCAATCACCTTCATGACACGGTCTGACACTTCGACTAAGTTAGCGCCAGATTCCTTAAACACATCCAAACCCACGGCATAGTGCTTATCTAAATGTCGACCTTCGATACGTTCAGGTAGGGCAAATTGCACATCGGCGATATCGCCTAAGGTCAATCCGGGGATCAGTACTAGTGCTTTGATATCTTCAAGGTTTCTAAACTCACCCTTAGGTGAAACTTGATAAACGATATTACTGGCCCTGAGTGTACCTGCGCTCAGCACAAAGTTCTCTCTGCCGAGACGTTGTTGCAAATCTGTGGCTGAAAATCCACTGGCGGCAAGGCGGTCGGCATTGATGCGTACCTCAATTTGCTTTTGCTCAACGCCGTACAGGCTGACCTTAGAGACACCTTCAACACGTTCAAGTGGACGCTTGAGCTGTTTATCGAGTAGATCGAATGCACCTGAAAGCTCACGATCACTTGAGATGCGTATGGTGAGCACAGGCATGTCGGCGGTGGAGAATTGTCGGATAAAGACCCGCTCCACATCTTTGGGCAGTAAATGCCGCACTGCATCGATTTTTTCCCGCGCTTCTAAGCTCTTAGTGGCAACGTTTTCCCCCCACTTCATGTTGATTTCGATTTCGGCGCCTTCTTGGGAGGATTCTGATTCAAGCTCATCAATCCCCCCCATAGTCGCGAGGGATTCCTCCAGCACTTTGGTAATATCGCGCTCCACTTCAGCAGGGGTCGAGCCTTTGTAAGGCACTTCCACCACTATCTGTGGGATATCAATACCGGGGAACATTTCCAGCGGTAATAGGCGACTCGAGGCGAGACCAAACAGCAAGATAGCAAAGAAAAACATGCTGGTGGTTACGGGGCGCTTAATGGCTAAACGGGTGAGGTTCATGGGCGAGTCTCCTCTACGTTTACATGTGAGCCAGTTACGGCGTATTCTTTACGGTCGAACAGGGCATAGAGCACTGGGAGCACTATTAAGGTCAGTAGTGTTGATAAACTCAGACCAAAGATCACCGTAATCGCCATCGGTACGCGCACCTCTGAGCCATCACCTAGACCTAGCGCCATCGGCAATAAGCCTAAGGTCGTGGTGAGGGTTGTCATCATAATGGGGCGTAGGCGCGATTTAGCAGCATCGCGAATGGCATCAAGTTTTTGAGCACCTTCGCTACGCAGTTGATTGATCCGATCCACAAGCACAATCGCGTTGTTCACGACGATCCCCGCCAACATGATAAGGCCAATAAATACCACCACACTCAAGTGAGTTTGGGTGATATAAAGCCCAAGTACACTGCCACCTAATGCCATAGGTACGGCAAAAAGGATAAGCAAGGGGTGCAGTAGTGACTCAAACTGACTCGCCATCACTAAATACACTAAGAAAATCGCTAAGATAAGGGCAATTTTGAGTGATTGGAACGAGTGCTCCATTTCCTCATTTTGACCACCAAAACGGGCCTGGACCGATGCGGGTAACACTTGTTGCGATAGTATCTGTTGCGCCTGTGCAACCGCATCGCTTAAATCACCATAGGCGAGGTTAGCTGATACAAGAGCTACACGTTGTTGGCTGATGCGGTTAATCGCCGATGGGCCTAATTGTAATGAAACTTCTGCAACTGCGCTTAATGCAATAGGTTGGTTGCTGTTCGGGTTGATAATTAAGGCATCGATATCGCTGATTTGATCCCGCTCCGCGAGTTCACTGCGCACCAGAATATCAATCTTACGGTCACGCACTGTGTATTGACTGGCAACAGTACCACCAACACGTTGGGCAATACGGTTTGCAACCGTTGGCGCATCCATTCCTAGAGCCGCTAACCTTGCATGATCGAAACGGATACTTAGCTCAGGTTGACCATCACGTAGACTGGTGTTCACGTCGGCAAAACGCTCCGATGCGGATAATGCTTTGACGAGACTATCTGCGCTGCGTTTGAGTAAGTTTAAATCGTAACCTGTGAGCTCAATTTCCAGTGGCGTTTTAAAGCTGAATAACTCAGGTTGCTCAATTTTCGCTTCAAGTTCAGGAATACGGCGCGCAGTATCACGTAATACTTGAGTGACTGCGTTATAGGCACTGTGGTCGTTAAGCACCACTTGCAAGCGGCCCCAGTTTTCACCCCCGCGGGCAGTATCCGAAGTCATCAAACCGCCACTACCGGCTTGACTATAAGCATGTTTAACTTCGGCTCTGTCTTTAATGGACTGTGCAAGTTGCTGTAATATCTTGTCGGTTTCGCTCACTGCCGTACCCGGCGGCAGTAAGATCTCCACGTAAAACTCACCCTGATTCATTGGCGGAATAAGCTCCATACCAAGTCGTGGTAACAAGCTAATACAAGCGCCTGTTATTGCAATCGTGAGTAACAGCGTTGCTTTCTGTTGGCGCAGCGCCGAGGCCAGAAGCTTGTAATAAACCTTCTCAATACTGTGGTAGACAAAGTTAAATGCTGAGCTTAACGGGCGCATCACTAGACCAATAAGCCATGAGAAGAAGCGGCCTAAAATCAACACTAAGGTCAGTAGTGCACTGGGTAAGTAACTAACAATTAATAGAATAGGAAAGGAAAACACAGTCGCACTATAGTGTTTAAGCTTACCCATTTTAGTGGTGGGTTTATCCTTAGGTGCCGTTTTTATCAGCGCGGGTAAGGTTTTAAAGCCTTCACGTGATGCCAGCATTGGAATGGACGTTAACGCGACTAATAGCGATGCTAACAGTGCAAAAGTGACCGTTAGCGCTTGGTCTGAGAAGAGGGCGCCGGCAATCCCATCCACAAATACTAGCGGCACAAACACCGCAAGAGTGGTGAGTGTTGAGGCAAAAATTGCGCCTGCCACTTCTTTAGTCCCCGTCACTGCAGCTTCTAATTTACTCATGCCTTCGCTACGGCAGCGGTCTATGTTCTCTAATACCACAATGGCGTTATCGACCAAGAGACCGATGGCAAGGGCAATACCACCTAATGACATGATGTTTAAGCTGATATCGGCAAAATACATCATGTTAAAGGTGGCGATGACTGAGAAGGGAATCGAGATAGAAATAATCAGTGTCGGGATGATATTACGCAAGAACAGGTAAATCACTAGCATAGATAACAAGCTGCCCATCAGCGCAGAAGAGGTGACTTCGCTGACCGCACTTTCGATAAACTCAGACTGATCGTAAATCACTTCGAGCTTATTTTGCTTAGGATCTTGATTGATTTTGACGAGTTCATCGCGCAGTTTTTTGGCGACAGCGACAGTATTTGCATCACCTTCTTTATAAATGGCCAGTTCAATCGATTCTTGACTGCCGATGCGGGTGATGTCACTACGCTCCTTGTAGGCATCTGTGATGGTAGCAACTTCGAATAAACGGACTAAAGCTTGCTCATCGCGATAGACGATCACTTGGCCGAGTTCATCTAATGAGTTGAATTGGTTTAGCGTTCGTACTAAGTATTCGCGATCACCTTGGATCACTTTACCCGCAGAGAGGTTGATGTTTTCCTCATTAATACGACGTTTAATATCATCGGCATTAAGATTGAGCTGCGACAGTTTTTCTTGATTGAGCTGAATATGCACTTCTTGCTCTAGGCCGCCAGATAAACGCACGGCGGCGACCCCAGATAGCGCCTCTAAACGACGCTTAAGCTCTTCCTCTGCATAGGTGCGCATTTGTTTGAGATCGGCTTCAGAGGCATTGGGCACAGACAGCGCAAGACGCATAATGGGGTCGAGATTGGGGTTAAAACGCAGCAATAAGGGCTTTTTAACATCGAGCGGCAGAGCGATAGTGTCGAGTTTTTCACGTACATCTAAACTCGCCATATCCATTGTTGTGCCCCATTCAAACTCAAGCACCACATCTGACATGCCGGAGCGCGAAATAGAACTGATTTTACGTAAGCCTTTGACCACGCCAACGGCTTCTTCAATTGGTTTAGAGACGAGCTGTTCGACTTCAACTGGCGCCGCGCCGTCATACATGGTGCGAATGGTTAATGTGGGATAGCTTAAATCTGGCAGTAACTTCACCGCTAGGCGGGAAAATCCCACCATACCGAATAAAATCACCGCCAGCATGAACATCCATACCGTGACTGGCCGTTTAACGGAAGTGCTGATAATTGACATGAAAGGCTCCTATCAGTTCTTAGCGGAAGCAAGATCGAGTGGGGTGATCACTTCGACTAAGGATTGGTCTTTCAAGTTTTGCTGGCCACGGGTAACGACTTGCTCACCGGGGTTAATACCTGTAATCACTTCTACCGAATCACCTTCACGGTAGCCAATTTCGACTTCACGACGGTTCGCATTGGTACCATCAATAACATAAAGCGCTTGTTTGTTGTCTTGGTTAATCAAGGCGCTGTAGGGAACGGTAATCACGTTCTCGTGGGTGTCGTATTTGAGCTCAACTCGGGTAAACATGCCAGCTTTAAGGCGCGCCTCTTGATTCGGCACAGCAAGTGTCACCTTAAAGGTGCCACTTTGTGGGTCCACAATCGGGCTTATGCGCAACACTTTGGCGTGGATAGCATTCTTGCTATGTTGATTACTAAACACTTGTGCTTCTTGGCCGAGTTTTAAGCTCGCAAGCTGTTGCTCTGGCAAATGAACTATACCGTGAAGTTCATCTTGGTTGACTATATAAAACAAGTCGCCAAATTCCTTCGCCATATTGCCAGCTTTCACATAGCGTTTAGCAACTACACCGCTGATAGGGGACAGTACGCGGCTTTCTTTTACTTGCAGTTCAGCGAGATCTTTTTTAGCGATAGCGGCTTGCAAGTTATATTCAAGTTTGGCCATTGAATCCGCGCTGATAAATTCTCTGTTGCTCATTTTCTTCAGACGATTTAATTCTTGCTCGATGATTTTGACTTCGGCTTCTGAGCGGTCTAAATCATATTGCTGCCTCTTGGCATCAATAACAGCCAGCACTTGTCCCTTTTGAACGCGGTCACCTTCTTCAACAGCGAGAGATTCAATGAGCCCTGATATACGACTCACTACATTGGCTTCCTGTGGCGCTTCTAAGGTGGCAGTTGTACTGTAAAAAGATGAAACGTTTCCTTGCATCACTGTAGTGGTTTCGACGGGAATGGCATATTTTTCTTCTTTTTTGACCACTTCTTCCTCACCACAGGCTGCTAGCATCGAAATCATTAGCAGTGGCAGGGTGAATTGAGCAATTTTTGACTTTTCCATAAGAATGTTACCTGTTGTCTTTATTATGATGCCAGTTGATAGCAGAAACCATGCCAATGTTTAAATTTGTTTAAATTTGTTTAATTTCAGTCTATTAGTCGTATTTTTGGCTAAGTGTGGTTTGTGATTCTTACCAAATGTAGCCAAAAGGTTTAAAAAGTGATGAGAATAACTAAACGCGGTTAATTAAGATTACACAAGTGCGCAATTGCAACAATGTATTTTGTCAGGAGAAGGAAGTCTAAAAGAGGATTATTTGAAATGAAAAAAGCGCCCTTAGGCGCTTTTTAATGCGTAAGTCGTGGGACTTAGCGTTTGTCTTGTGCGACGAAATCACGCGCAGTTTCACCAGTATATAACTGACGTGGACGGCTGATTTTGTGGCCTGGTTGATCTAACATTTCTTTCCAGTGAGCAATCCAGCCTACAGTACGTGCCAGTGCGAACAGCACAGTGAACATACTGGTTGGAATACCAATGGCTTTCATAATGATGCCAGAGTAGAAGTCGACGTTTGGATACAGCTTTTTAGAAATGAAGTATTCGTCTTCAAGTGCAATGCGCTCAAGCTCCATTGCCACATCCAAGAGTGGATCTTGTACTTTCAGTTCTTTCAGCACTTCATGACAAGTTTCACGCATCACTTTGGCTCGTGGGTCAAAGTTTTTGTAAACACGGTGTCCAAAGCCCATCAGACGGAAAGGATCATTTTTATCTTTAGCGCGTTCAATGAATTCAGGAATACGGTCTACTGAACCGATTTCTTCTAACATTTGCAAACAGGCTTCGTTAGCGCCGCCGTGTGCAGGGCCCCAAAGAGATGCGATACCCGCTGCGATACACGCAAATGGGTTTGCACCTGAAGAACCGGCTAAACGTACTGTTGAAGTCGATGCATTTTGCTCATGATCTGCATGTAAAATGAAGATCCTGTCCATTGCACGTTCAACAATAGGGTTCACGACGTATTCTTCGCACGGTACAGCAAACATCATGCTTAAGAAGTTGCCTGCATAGCTTAAGTCATTACGTGGGTACACGAATGGCTGGCCTGAAGAATACTTGTAGCACATGGCTGCTATCGTAGGCATTTTTGAGACTAAGCGATAAGCGGCGATTTCGCGGTGACGTGGATCGTTAACATCCAGAGAGTCTTGGTAAAATGCAGATAATGCACCCGTCACACCACATAACATGGCCATAGGATGAGCATCACGACGGAAACCTCTAAAGAAGAAGGCTAGCTGCTCGTGAACCATAGTGTGGGTTTTAACTGTATGTACAAACTCAGTATATTGCGCTTTGGTCGGTAGTTCACCGTAAAGCAGCAAATAACACAGGTCTAGGTAATCGGAGTCAACGGCAAGTTGATCGATTGGATAGCCACGGTGTAACAATATACCCAGATCACCATCAATATAGGTAATTGCAGATTCACAGGAGGCAGTCGCAAGAAAACCTGGATCAAAAGTAAAGTAACCTTTGCTGCCAAGTTTACTGATATCGATTACGTCAAAACCAGCGGTTCCCTGCTTTACTGGCAATTCTATCGAGTCGTTCCCTGGTAATTCTAATTTGGCTTTTAAATCAGCCATACCCCGTTCTCCTTACTTAGTTCTTATCTGTGAGTGCGGCATGTCAAACCGCCATTACTTTACAGCCATTCTAGATCACATTTCAATTTAAATAAGCGTTTAAATTTGTTAGACCATGGTATAAAAGCCTTTACTTTTCTATTTGTAACTGGCACTTACAGTAAAAAATAGTCAAAAAAACATAATTTGCATTCTGTGATGTTTGTATTTGACATTTGCCGCGAGTATACTTGCCTCGCCCAATAAGGGCCGCAAACAACGATTATAAAGCACCCTTTGTTTACATGTTAAATGAGTGCGTGCTCAGATAGTTAACTGTTTGTTTAAACTTTGCTTTTGTGTTTACTTTTGCAGTGATCAACCTCCTGTTTAAAGTTTGTACAAAAGCGGTTCACATAACAAAAAAAATGCTCAATGGAGCTGAGTGAGCAGAACGTGAAAAAGCAAAGACCTGTCCATTTAGATCTGCAGACCATTCGCTTTCCTGCAACAGCGATTGTGTCAATTCTTCACCGTGTTTCCGGTGTCATCATGCTGTTCGCAGTTGGCATTCTCATTTGGTTGCTAAATTCATCTTTAGCATCAGCTGAAAGTTTCGCTGGCGTACAGTCTCTATTCGATAACTTCGTGATGAAGTTTATCCTGTGGGGCATTATGACTGCACTGGCGTATCACTTGTTTGGTGGCCTGCGCCACTTAGTAATGGATACCGGTCGTTGGGAAGAATTGTCATCGGGTGCCGCATCAGCGAAAGCTGTATTTGCCTTAACGGTAGCCTTTTCAATCATAGCGGGGATCTGGGTATGGTAACCAATGCAGCAAGTTTTGGACGCAGTGGTGTTCATGACTATATTCTACTACGCGCTAGTGCAGTGATCCTCGCCTGTTACACCATTTTCTTGGTTGGCTTTATTGCATGTAGTTCCCCTCTCACCTACGACGTCTGGCATGGCCTATTTAGTGCTCTGCCAATGAAAGTGTTTACACTTCTGACGCTGGTAGCCTTATTAGTACATGCTTGGATTGGTGTATGGCAAGTGCTGACAGATTACGTTAAGTGCACGTCGTTACGTGGTGTTTTACAGTTCACCTTTGTCGTTACCGTATTTTGTTATTTAGCGGCCGGCATTGTTATTGTGTGGGGTGTCTAAGTGAGTATTCCAGTACGCGAATTTGATGCTGTAGTGATCGGTGCCGGTGGCGCTGGTATGCGTGCAGCGCTGCAGATTTCCAAAGAAGGTAAAAGCTGTGCGCTTTTATCAAAAGTATTCCCAACCCGTTCTCATACCGTATCTGCGCAGGGTGGTATCACTGTTGCGTTAGGTAACGCCCATGAAGATCATTGGGAACAACACATGTACGATACCGTGAAAGGTTCCGATTTTATCGGTGACCAAGAAGCGATCGAGTTCATGTGTAAAACCGGTCCTGAAGCCGTGATTGAACTTGAGCAAATGGGTTTGCCTTTCTCTCGTTTCGAAAATGGTACGATTTACCAACGTCCATTTGGTGGTCAATCTAAGAACTTTGGTGGCGAGCAGGCTGCGCGTACTGCGGCAGCTGCCGACCGTACTGGTCATGCTTTGCTTCACTGTTTATACCAACAAAACGTTAAGCATAAGACGCAAGTCTTCTCAGAATGGTATGCATTAGATCTCGTTAAAAACGATGATGGCGCCGTTGTGGGTTGTACTGCGATTGAAATTGAAACGGGCGATATCGTTTATTTCAAAGCTAAGGCAACGATTCTAGCGACAGGTGGTGCAGGGCGTATTTATGCTTCGACCACTAACGCACATATCAACACCGGTGACGGCGTCGGTATGGCAATGCGTGCTGGCGTGCAAATGCAAGACATGGAAATGTGGCAATTCCACCCAACTGGCATCGCCGGCGCGGGTGTACTTGTGACTGAAGGTTGTCGTGGTGAAGGCGGTTATCTGCTGAACAAAGACGGCGAGCGTTTCATGGAGCGTTATGCCCCTAACGCGAAAGATTTGGCATCACGTGACGTGGTAGCACGTTCAATGATGACTGAAATCCGCGAAGGTCGTGGTTTAGACGGTCCATTAGGCCCACACTGTTTACTGAAGCTTGATCACTTAGGTAAAGAAACATTAGAAGCACGTTTACCAGGCGTGTGTGAATTGTCTCGTACTTTTGCCCATATTGATCCAGCCGATGGTCCAATTCCAGTACTACCAACCTGTCACTATATGATGGGCGGCCTACCAACTAAGGTCAGTGGTCAAGTTATTCGTAAGAATGAAGACGGCACTGAACAAGATGTTATTGGTCTGTTCGCTGTGGGTGAGATTGCCTGTGTATCTGTACATGGTGCAAACCGTTTAGGTGGTAACTCACTGCTTGACTTAGTGGTCTTTGGCCGCGCAGCGGGTCAGCATTTAGGTAAAGCTTTGGATGAGACTGACGATCCAAAAGACGCAAGTGATGCAGATATTCAAGCCTCTCTGGCTCGTCTGAATCGTTGGGAAAGCAACAAAGATGGCGAAGACCCAGCGCAAATCCGTAAGGATCTGCAACTGTGTATGCAATTAAACTTCTCTGTATTCCGTCGTGGCGATGCTATGGCTGAAGGTTTAGAGCAGTTGAAAGTGATTCGTGAACGTCTTGCAAATGCTAAATTGTCTGATAACTCTCGTGAATTCAATACTCAACGTATTGAATGTTTAGAGTTAGATAACTTGATGGCAACGGCAATCGCCACGGCTTATGCGGCTAACTTCCGTACCGAAAGTCGCGGTGCTCACTCACGTGAAGATTATTTAGAGCGTGATGATGAGAACTGGTTATGCCACAGCTTATTTGACCCAATCACTGAAACGATGGATCGTCGTGCAGTGAACATGGCACCTAAGTTACGTGAAGCATTCCCGCCGAAGAAACGTACCTACTAGGAGTTGCAAAGATGAAATTGACATTTGCAGTTTATCGCTACAATCCTGACGTAGATACTAAACCGTATATGCAGGATTACAGCTTAGAAGTGGCTGAAGGCTCTGACATGATGGTGCTCGATGCACTGATCAAGTTGAAAGAGCAAGATCCGACTTTGTCATTCCGTCGCTCATGCCGTGAAGGCGTGTGTGGTTCAGACGGCGTGAACATGAATGGTAAGAATGGTCTGGCGTGTATTACCCCAATTTCAACCTTTAAAGGCAAGAAATTAGAAATACGTCCATTACCAGGTATGCCAGTTGTTCGTGACTTAGTTGTTGATTTAACTCAGTTCTATAAGCAGTATGAGAAGATCAAGCCTTACCTCATCAATGATGAGAAACAACCTGCTCGTGAACACTTACAATCCCCTGAAGAGCGTGCTCATTTAGATGGTTTGTACGAATGTATCATGTGTGCCTGTTGTTCTACAGCTTGCCCATCATTCTGGTGGAATCCTGATAAGTTTATCGGTCCAAGCGGTCTGCTTCACGCATATCGTTTCTTGATCGACAGTCGCGATACAGCTACAGAAGAACGTTTATCTGAGCTGGACGACGCCTATAGCGTGTTCCGTTGCCATGGCATCATGAACTGCGTTGACGTTTGTCCAAAAGGTCTTAATCCGACTAAAGCAATTGGTCATATTAAGTCCATGCTGTTGAAGCGAGCAGTGTAATGCGAGAACCCGAGCTGAAACCAATAATAATATAGCTCTTGAAGAGTCACTTTCTGGTAGCAGAAGGTGACTCTTTTGCGTATGTAATGGAAGACAACGCGCCGTATATCTGGACATCTAGGGGCGGCAGAAATTATGCGTCGAAGGTAATCTCTACAGACTGCATATTTAATACTATGGCTAAGCACGTGTATAAAGTTTGAAAGGAATAGAAATGCACCAAGGCATCATGAAAGCCTGGCTCGAATCATCTCACTTAAGTGGTGCAAATTCGACCTACGTAGAAGAGATGTATGAAGCCTATCAAGAAGACCCACAGTCAGTCGCTGATGATTGGCGTGCGGTATTTGATAATCTCCCTCCTGTGAACGGTGCCTCTGTTGATGCGCCTGAAGCTGCTCACTCAAAAGTACGTGATTATTTTCGCAGTTTAGCGTTAGAAGGTCGCCATAAGAGCTCAGCTCGTGTGACGGATCCTGAAATGGATGCTAAACAAGTTAAAGTCCTGCAATTAATTAACGCCCATCGTTTCCGTGGCCACCAAGGTGCTAATCTTGATCCCCTCGAACTGTGGAAACGTGAACCCGTAGCTGATTTAGATCCTGCCTTCCACGGCTTGACTAAAGAAGACATGGAACGTGAGTTTAATACAGGTTCTTTTGCTCATGGTGGCGAAACCATGAAGCTCGCGGATTTGGTAAAAGCGCTGAAAGCCACTTATTGTGGTTCTATCGGTGCTGAATATATGCACATTACCGATACCGATGAGAAACGCTGGATCCAACAACGTCTCGAACCTTCCTTAGGTAAAGCTAACTACGATAAAAGTGTTAAGACACGCATTCTTGAAGGCCTTAACGCCGCAGAAGGTATAGAAAAATACTTAGGTGCTAAATTCCCTGGTGCGAAACGTTTCTCGTTAGAAGGCGGTGATGCGTTAGTGCCTATGATGCGCGAAATTATTTATCGTGCAGGTGAAGCCGGTACTAAAGAAATCGTTGTCGGTATGGCTCACCGTGGTCGTCTGAACGTGTTAGTGAACGTATTAGGTAAGCGTCCAGCTGAACTGTTTGACGAGTTCGCGGGTAAGCATGCTGATACCCACGGTTCTGGTGACGTTAAGTACCACCAAGGTTTTTCCTCTGATTTTGAAACGCCGGGCGGCAATGTGCACTTAGCACTGGCCTTCAACCCATCGCACCTTGAAATCGTTAACCCTGTGGTCATTGGTTCTGTACGTGCCCGTCAAGACCGTCGCGGTTGTAAGGATGGCTTACAAGTCATGCCTATTACTATTCATGGTGACTCTGCAATTGCGGGTCAAGGGATAGTACAAGAGACATTCAACATGTCTCAAACCCGTGGCTTTAAAGTCGGCGGCAGTATTCGCATCGTAGTGAACAACCAAGTGGGCTTCACGACGTCTAACCATGCGGATACTCGTTCGACTGAATACTGTACTGACATCGCTAAGATGGTTCAGGCACCGATTTTCCACGTTAACTCTGATGATCCCGAAGCCGTTGCTTTTGTGTCGCAGTTAGCCGTTGATTATCGTAACGAGTTCAAACGTGATGTGGTGGTTGAATTAGTGTGTTATCGCCGTCATGGCCATAACGAAGCCGATGAGCCAAGTGCAACTCAGCCGCTGATGTATGCCAAGATCAAGAAACACCCAACGCCACGTAAGATTTATGCAGACAAGCTAATCGCTGAAAACGTGATGGCAGCTGATGATGTGACTGGTCTTATCAATAATTACCGTGATGCATTAGATCAAGGTGATTGTGTGGTTAAAGAATGGCGCCCAATGACGCTGCATTCTGTTGACTGGACTCCGTATATCGGTCGTGAGTGGGACGAAGCGTATCAAGCCTCTATGTCGGCTGAGCGTTTACAAAGTCTGGCTGACAAACTGAGCTATGTACCTGAAAGTCATCCATTGCAATCACGGGTTGCTAAGATTTATAGCGACCGTTTAGCGATGGCAAAAGGCGAGAAGCCACTCGATTGGGGTTTTGCAGAAACGCTGGCTTATGCCTCAATTCTGGAAGACAACAAGCGTGTACGTATTACAGGTCAGGATTCTGGCCGCGGTACTTTCTTCCATCGTCATGCTGTATTGCACAATCAAAACGATGGCACGACTTACATGCCACTGCGCAATATTGCTGATGAACAAGGCCCAATTGATATTACTGACTCAGTATTATCTGAAGCCTCAGTACTGGCGTTTGAGTATGGTTATGCCACAGCAGAACCCGGCGGATTGACTATTTGGGAAGCCCAGTTTGGTGACTTTGCTAACTGTGCCCAAGTGGTAATCGATCAGTTCTTGTCATCGGGTGAGCAGAAGTGGGGCCGTTTATGTGGTCTGACTATGTTGTTACCCCATGGCTATGAAGGTCAAGGCCCTGAGCATTCAAGCGCCCGTTTAGAGCGTTTCTTGCAGATGTGTGCTAACCACAATATGCAAGTGTGTGTGCCTTCAACACCTGCACAGGTCTACCATATGTTGCGCCGCCAAGTGGTGCGTCCTATGCGTCGTCCACTTATCGTCATGTCGCCTAAGTCATTACTACGTCATCCATTAGCGGTTTCAAGCTTGGAAGAATTAGCCAATGGCAGTTTCCAAAATGTGATCGGTGAAATCGATACCTTGGAAGCAAGCAAGGTTGACCGAGTTGTCTTCTGCAGTGGTAAGGTTTACTTCGAACTGCTGGAAAAACGTCGTAAAGAAAATATCACTAACGTAGCGTTAATCCGTGTCGAACAGTTATATCCGTTCCCACATGATGAAATGATCGTTGCTTTGGCTGATTACCAACATGTGAAAGATTTTGTTTGGTGTCAGGAAGAGCCACAGAACCAAGGTGCTTGGTACTCTAGTCAACACCATTTCTGGGCCGCGGTTCCTGCAGGTGCACAGTTAACTTATGCTGGTCGTGAAGCGTCAGCTGCACCAGCGTGTGGTTACCCTGAGTTGCACACACATCAGCAAGAATCTTTAGTGAACAGTGCCCTGAAACTTACAATCACACTGTAGTAATAGACATTTTATAAAAGGATAGTTTTTCATGAGTATCGAAATCAAGGTACCCGTACTACCAGAATCTGTTGCCGATGCCACGATTGCCACTTGGCATGTGAAAGTGGGCGAGCAAGTTTCTCGTGATCAAAACCTGGTTGATATTGAAACCGATAAAGTGGTTCTTGAAGTGGTTGCGCCAGAAGATGGCCACATTGGCGAGTTTTTGTTTGAAGAAGGCGCCACTGTTCTGGGTGAACAAGTGATCGCTAAATTCATCGCCGGTGCTGTATCTGGCAAAGAAGTCACCAAAGCGCAAGCTGAAGCGGCAACACCAGCAGCTGAAACCAGCGATGAAAGCAGTGATGCGTTAAGCCCATCTGTACGCCGTTTACTGGCTGAGCACAATGTTGATGCCAGCAAAGTAAAAGGCACTGGTGTGGGTGGTCGTATTACGAAAGAAGACGTAGAAGCCTTCGTTAAGTCTGCCCCTAAAGCTGCGGCGCCAGCAGCACCTGCTGTAGCTCCGTTAGCGGCTGGCCGTAGCGAGAAGCGCGTGCCAATGACACGTCTGCGTAAGACAATCGCAAACCGCTTGTTAGAAGCTAAAAACTCTACCGCTATGCTCACGACGTTTAACGAAGTGAACATGAAGCCCATCATGGATATCCGTAAGCAATACCAAGATATCTTTGAAAAGCGCCACGGTATCCGTTTAGGCTTTATGTCTTTCTATATCAAAGCCGTGACTGAAGCGCTGAAACGTTTCCCAGAAGTCAACGCGTCTATTGATGGCGATGATATCGTCTATCACAACTACTTCGACATCAGCATCGCAGTATCAACACCACGTGGTCTGGTAACACCAGTGTTACGTGACACAGATACCATGAACTTAGCTGAAATCGAAAAAGCCGTTCGTGACTTAGCCCTTAAAGGCCGTGACGGTAAGCTGACTGTGGCTGACATGACTGGCGGTAACTTCACTGTGACTAACGGTGGTGTTTTCGGTTCACTGATGTCTACACCGATCCTTAACCTGCCACAAAGTGCGATTTTAGGCATGCATGCCATTAAAGATCGCCCAATGGCAGTCAATGGTCAGGTTGAAATCCTGCCCATGATGTACCTAGCACTCTCATATGACCATCGTATTGTTGATGGCCGTGAGTCTGTTGGTTTCTTGGTTGCGATTAAAGACTTCCTAGAAGACCCAACTCGTCTGCTGCTTGATCTGTAACACAACTCGATAAGAGATTGCGCTTAAAGAAATAGCCAGACATACCCTCGTGACTGGCCCAAACGGGCCAGTTGGATTTGATTAGAAGTATACGGATAGATCATCATGAATTTGCATGAGTATCAGGCAAAATCCTTATTTGCCGAATATGGTTTACCAGTGTCAGAAGGTTTTGCATGTGATACAGCCCAAGAAGCTGTAGAAGCGGCAGGCCATATTGGCGGAAATTTATGGGTTGTTAAGTGTCAAGTACACGCAGGCGGCCGCGGTAAAGCAGGTGGCGTTAAAGTCACTGGCGATAAAGAAGAAATCAGAGCCTTTGCCGAACACTGGTTAGGCAAAAATCTGGTGACTTATCAAACTGATGAGAAAGGCCAGCCAGTTGCTAAAATTTTAGTAGAAAGCTGTACCGACATCGCTAACGAACTGTACTTAGGTGCCGTTGTTGACCGCGCGACTCGTCGTGTTGTGTTCATGGCGTCGACTGAAGGTGGTGTTGAAATTGAGAAAGTGGCAGAAGAAACGCCAGAACTCATCCACACTGCAATCATAGATCCTTTGACTGGCCCACAAGGTTATCAAGCACGTGATCTTGGCTTCAAGTTAGGTTTAAACCCAACTCAAATGAAGCAGTTCACTAAGATTTTCATGGGTCTGGCGACTATGTTCGTTGATCATGATTTCGCATTGCTTGAAATCAACCCACTGGTTATTACCACTGAAGGCAACCTACACTGCCTAGACGGTAAAATCGGTATCGACGGTAACGCACTTTATCGTCAACCAAAAATCAAAGGCATGCACGATCCATCACAGGATGATGCCCGCGAAGCTCACGCTGCTAAGTTCGAGCTGAACTACGTTGCATTAGACGGTAACGTTGGCTGTATGGTGAACGGTGCAGGTCTGGCTATGGGTACTATGGATATCGTTAACTTGCACGGTGGCAAGCCAGCGAACTTCTTAGACGTAGGCGGCGGCGCGACGAAAGAACGTGTAGCAGAAGCATTCAAAATCATTCTGTCTGACAGCAATGTGAAAGCGGTTCTGGTTAACATTTTCGGCGGTATCGTACGTTGTGACATGATCGCAGAAGGTATTATCGGCGCAGTTAAAGAAGTGGGCGTTAAAGTACCTGTTGTGGTTCGTTTAGAAGGTACTAACGCTGAACTTGGCCGTGAAGTATTAGCTAAATCAGGTCTAGATATCATTGCAGCTACCAGTCTAACTGACGCGGCTGAGCAAGTAGTTAAAGCTGCGGAGGGCAAATAATGTCTGTCTTAATCAATAAAGATACCAAGGTAATTTGCCAAGGTTTCACTGGCGGTCAAGGTACATTCCACTCACAACAAGCTATCGATTACGGTACGCAAATGGTGGGCGGTGTGTCTCCTGGTAAAGGTGGTCAAACTCACTTAGGTCTGCCAGTGTTTAACACTGTGAAAGACGCTGTGGCTGCGACTGGCGCGACTGCTTCTGTGATCTATGTACCGGCTCCTTTCTGTAAAGATGCCATTCTTGAAGCTATCGACGGTGGCATTGAGCTTATTGTTTGTATCACTGAAGGCATTCCTACACTGGACATGCTGCAAGTTAAAGTGAAGCTTGAAGAAACTGGCGTTCGCATGATCGGCCCTAACTGCCCAGGTGTTATCACCCCTGGTGAATGTAAGATCGGCATTATGCCAGGTCACATCCACTTAAAAGGCAAAGTGGGCATCGTTTCTCGTTCAGGTACTCTGACTTATGAAGCCGTTAAGCAAACGACGGATGAAGGTTTCGGCCAATCTACTTGCGTAGGTATTGGTGGTGACCCAATTCCAGGTACTAGCTTCATTGATGTACTGGAAATGTTCCAAAACGATCCACAGACTGAAGCGATCGTTATGATCGGTGAAATCGGTGGTAACGCTGAGGAAGATGCGGCGGCTTTCATTAAAGCACACGTGACTAAGCCTGTTGTGTCTTATATTGCGGGTGTCACTGCACCTGCTGGTAAGCGTATGGGCCATGCTGGCGCGATTATCGCTGGCGGTAAAGGTACTGCAGAAGACAAATTTGCTGCATTAGAAGCAGCGGGCGTGACAACTGTCCGCTCGCTTGCTGATATCGGCAAAGCGCTGCGTATTCGTACAGGTTGGTAAGCTAACCTTTCGAATATAAAAGGCGCCTAAGGCGCCTTTTTTATTGGCTGTAGTTTCGGGAGCAAATCGCAGTAAATGACAGGAATGGGATTGAGCTAACACCATGAAGACTAGATATTTTTGCTTCTACGGGTTAGATTGATGCTTCTCTACTACGCGCTCGTCTGTGTCATTGGCGAGGATAATGTGAGTAGAGCCATTAACCATGAGCTAAGTGCTTATGGCTTCAGTGCTGTTCTGCAAAAAATCTTGAACTCAAATTTATTTAACACGGTTGCAGTCTATCGTTGCGAGCGTATTTGTTTTATGGGGCTTATCGCATTGGGGGAGGGTAAGCAACAGAGTCGATGTTAGCCACAGTAACGGCTTAAACATCACATTTTTTTACGAGGGAAAAACTGTGAAAACACCTAAAATCATTATTTCGGAAATTGACTTAGAAAGACTAGAGCGATTATTGGAGTCACTGCCGGCAAATGCGTTTCCGGGCAAAGCGGCATTGGAGGCTGAATTAGACAGAGCCGATATTGTGCCTGCATCACAGGTGCCCGCGAATGTGGTGACCATGAATTCAGAAGTGAAGTTTAGCGTTTCATCCAGTAATGAGACTTTCTGTTTACGTTTAGTGTATCCAAAAGACGTGAACGGCGCGGGCACGATTTCTATTTTGGCGCCGGTAGGCAGCGCATTATTAGGGCTCTCTCAAGGTGATGAAATTGAATGGCCAGGTCCGGGTGGTTCTATGGTAAAAGTGCGTATTGAAGAAATCCTGTATCAGCCTGAGCGCAGTGGTGATTTCCACCGTTAAGCTTGAGGTATTGGCGTAGTGTCGTTGACGTTACGCCAGTGCACTTTAAGCAAACCATTGGTTGATTTTTAAGTGCCATTTTTGAAGGAGCAAAGATGATAACCCAAACTGAACGGTTAATTATTCGACCATTTACTGAGCAAGATTGTGAAGCGCTTTATTTGATGAACAGTAATCCCGCGATGCTGAAGTACATTCCCACCGCGGCATTTACAGCTCGCGAGCAGGCGGTTGAGTTGTTTCACAAGGTGATCCAAGTCGATTATCAGCAACATGGTTTTGGTCGTTGGGCGGTAGAGCATAAAGCCGATAAGCGGGTGATTGGTTTTTGTGGTCCGAAATTTATTCCAGAATTCAGCGAAGTCGAACTGGGTTATCGTTATTTCCCTGAGTATTGGGGAACAGGAATTGGTACTGAGGCCGCATTTGCTGCATTAGCCGAATTTAAACGTTTTGGCATTGACCAGACGATTGCACTTATCTTAGCAGGGAATCTCGGTTCTGAAGGTGTGGCTAAGCGTGTGGGCATGCATTGGCGTGAGCAAAATGAGTTTATGGGCCATAAAGTGAATATCTACGCCAAGGTGTTATAGCGGTTTACCAGTTAACATCATCCAATAAAAAACCAGCCTTAGGCTGGTTTTTTGCTTAATGCTTTATAAACACAATGGCCGACTTAGGCGTCGTTATGCTCACAGGTATCGTTGGTGCAAGTGCCGTACAAATATAAGCTGTGATTAGTCAGCTTAATATTGTGTTTCATGGCAATTTCATCTTGACGACGTTCGATGACTTCATCTGAAAACTCAATCACTTTGCCACACGATAGGCAAACTAAGTGATCATGATGATGCTGAGTCGATAGTTCGAAAACGGCTTTACCGCTCTCAAAATGATGGCGACTGACAATACCTGCATCATCAAATTGGTTTAACACACGGTAGACGGTGGCTAGACCAATTTCTTCACCGATATCGAGCAGCTTCTTGTACAAATCTTCTGCACTGATATGTTGGTTTTCAGGTCCTTGCATCAGTTCTAGGATCTTGACTCGTGGCAGGGTAATTTTCAAACCCGCTTTTTTTAGCGCTTGATTTCCATCTGTCATTGCTAATCTCTTGATTGCAGAACCAATAGGTTCATCCGTGGATAGTGTTTGCCATTATAGGTGCTCAGGTTGAAAACTTAAACCTTTGTTCTGGCTTTCTAGGGCGATATGCAGATAAATTGTGTCAATAGGCGTTAAATCACAATATTTTGCGGCAATTCAAGCATAGTTTTTGTATGGTTATACCAAGGAATAATATTCACGGCTGCCAAAGTCAGTGAGAATAATTCAAATAAATAAAATAATAAGGAATCGGCATGTACCAGCAAATTGTGGTGTTAACCGGCGCAGGGATCTCTGCTGAGTCGGGTTTACGCACCTTTCGCGATCAAGATGGTCTATGGGAAGAACATCATATTGAAGACGTTGCTACACCAGAAGGGTATGAACGTGATGCTGAATTGGTAGAGCGATTCTACAATAGTCGTTGGTTGCAACTGCACAGTGGCACGGTTGAGCCCAATGCAGCGCATGTGGCCTTGGCAAAGTTGGAAGCGGAGTTTAAAGGTCAATTACTTATCATCACACAAAATATTGATGACCTGCATGAGCGTGCGGGTTCGCGCCGTCTATTGCATATGCACGGTGAATTATCCAAAGGCCGTTGTCCGCGCTCACGTCAGACCTTTATTTTACGTGACCCCTTTGGTGCCGATAATTGCTGTACTTGCTGTATTCCGGCTCAGCGATTACGCCCCCATGTGGTGTGGTTTGGTGAAATGCCCTTAGGGATGGATCGAATTCACGATGCGCTGGATAACTGCGACTTGTTTATTGCCATTGGCACCTCTGGCACTGTGTATCCTGCCGCGGGCTTTGTGGATACAGCTAACCATCATGGGGCTCAAACAGTCGAAGTGAATATGATGGCACCCGATAGACACAGTCAGTTTCAATATCACCTCACAGGAAAAGCGGGGGAGTTAGTGCCTCAGTTGGTTGATACCATTTTAGCGGGTCGAGTGATTGGCAGTGAGTCGAACACATGAGCGAAAAAGTTGCGATTATAATGCGTGGCTTACCGGGCAGTGGTAAGTCACACTGGGTTGAAACTTACATTCTTTCCCTTCCTTTAGAAAAAGCCATTGGCGTGCGGCAACGTGGCGTATTTTCGACCGATAGTTTTTTCTACCATGAAGATGAATACCGTTTCGATGCCAAGAAATTACCTGAGTTTCATCAATGTAATTTGACGGGGTTTATTCAGGCACTTTCTTCAAGCGAGCCTGTGGTGATTTGTGATAATACCAATCTGTGCCACTGGGAATACATGGCCTATGAAGCGGCGGCAAAAGCCTTAGGTTATCAAGTTAGAATTGTGCTTGTGGGTGAACCAAGCAGTCTGGCTCATCAGCAGGAATGCGCGAAACGTAATCGCCATGGCGTTCCTTTGGCACAAATTCAGCGGATGGCGAAGGGATTTGAAGATTTTTAATGTCAGGTACTTACTTAATTGTTGAGTATTGTGATCTGTAGCAATCAATTTTAAGCATGGGTCCCGCAGTGTTTTCGCCCTGTCATAAGTCTGTTGTACTCTGTTTCAACGTTCTGCTTTGTCTATGTGCATGTGTGTGGCTCATACATTCGCCTTATCTATTTGACTGTGCACTTTAAGCTTGATCCCAAAGACAGTTTATCCATATAAGTCTGCGTATAATGCGCTAACTTGTGTGGCATTGAAGGGCCAATGCAAGATTGCTGCTGGCTTGATCGAGACCATTGAGCACAAGCGGACGTTTATCAGAGGAAAGAGCCATGCTCATTAAAATTTTACTAACAGTCTTAGTCATTGCTGGCGCTTGGTTTTTACTGGTGAAACGCAAGCGTCAGATTGAACCTCTGGCAGTTAATCTCAGTTCAAAGCGTTTTAGTGAACCGCTGTGGCGCCGATACCTGTTGACGGGTGTGTTTGTGGTGATTGGATTTAGCCTACTGAGTTACAGTGTTTGGTATTGGCGCGATCAGCATAGAATTGTCACTGTGAGAATTGTGTCACCGAATGCCGACAATAACGGCGAGTATCGTGTGCGAAAAGGGGATATCTCAGACTCGAAAATGGTCACTCTCGATGGCATCCATATTCGCTTTTCGACCCAAGAACGGTTGGCTATTATCGAAACCGATTAAGGCATATTTATTTTACTAAATTACCTTGCACGCCTTTTCATTGCCAACTTATGCGGTAAACTAGCGACAATTTTTTAGCCTGCACTTAAGTGGAATCGTTAACTTAAGTTTTTTTTCAGGAGGACAAATGATTACTGCTTATGTCTATGATAATCGTCACCTTACTGTGACAGAGCTCGGCATACTGGACAGTATTCCCGCATCAACCATTTGGTTAGATCTGTATAAACCCGATGATGAGGAGCGAGAGTGGTTAAGTCATTTTTCTGTTGAAGAAGTGCCTGACGAAGAAGATATCAATGAAATTGAGGCCTCAGCACGTTTTTATCAAAACAGTGACGGCTTGCATATTAATTCGTTATTCCCACAGCGTGTCGGCCAAGATGTGCGCGGCGTTAACGTTTCCTTCAACCTTCGTAGCAATTTTTTACTGACAATTCGTGAAGAAGACGTAGGTCTTATCCGTTTGCTGCGTAACTATTTGCGTTTAGGGCGGTTAGAAGTATCGACACCGCAGGAATTGTTTCTCGAGTTATTTAATCTGAAAGTGGATTATCTATCTGACTTAATTGAAGACGTTTACACTGTACTTGAAAATGTCGGTGAGCAAGTATTTGATAACGACGAACTTGACGATGTATTTAAACTCATCACTCTGCAAGAAGACTCTAATGGTAAAATCCGATTAAGCTTGCTCGATACTCAGCGCTCACTGCGTTATATGCAGCGTTATTATCGTGGCCAGTTATCCGATGAACATTTAAAGGACTTGCGGGAAATGTTGTCGGATATCGAGTCGCTGATGCCCCACAGTCAGTTTATTTTCGATAAGTTAAACTTTCTGCTCGATGCGGCCATGGGGTTCAGTGGTCTGCAGCAGAACAAAATCATTAAAATCTTCTCGGTTGCCGCAGTGGTGTTTCTACCACCGACCTTAATTGCCAGTAGTTATGGGATGAACTTTACCAGCATGCCTGAGCTTGAGTGGCAATACGGTTACCCTATGGCGATTGTGATGATGTTAGCCAGTGCCGCAGGTACTTACTTCTTCTTTAAACGTAAGCATTGGTTATAAGTCTGGCGCTAGCTGTGTTGATTTCTCGAATTAAAAATAAGGGTCGAATGCAATATTCGACCCTTATTTTTATCACTTTTATTTAATCATGTTCATTCAATGACTTTTATTCAATGAGTGAGACTCGATGACTTTGCTTAAATGAGTGAAGCTCGTTAGACATAATCGTTAAGCCAGTTTCTTAATCAACTACTTACGACTATCGCCGCCAAAGTAGTAACTCACTCGCTCGCGCGGATTTAGATACTCGTGGACTTTTTCAGGAAGCGCCGCAGGTGGTAAGCAGCGCACTATGCTGATCCCTTCAATCTCTAAATCAACGATAGGTGCTTGGTCTTTAGGAACTAACGCATCGTAAACCAATATCTTAGGGCATAGCAGTTTAGTTAAGTTAACCGACATCACCATGGCATATTGACCGCTGGATAATTCCACCACACTGCCTGGGGGATAAATGCCCAGCATCTTGATCATCTTGCCAATATACTCTTGATTTAGCTTAGTTTTGTATTGCTTATACAAATGCCCCAGTGCGGCGTAGGGCATTCTGGCTTTGCCCTGTTGGCTTGGGTAACACAAGGAGTCATATTCGTTCACTACCGCAATCAGTTGCGATACCTTGTCGAGAGCCTCTTCCTTTAGGCCTTTGGGATAACCACTGCCATCGAGAAACTCGTGGTGATTGGTGATTGCAGGTAAGGCTGCTTGGGGAAAATTATCGGCTAATTTGAGCAGTTCAATCCCAAGTAATGGATGCTGTTTGATAAAATTAAGCTCTGGTGCTGACCAAGGTGCCGATTTTTTTAGAATTTGTGGTGGGATTTTTAATTTACCCACGTCGTGGAACAGGGCACTGAGACCGACCGTTTCGATTTCACTTCTATCCCATTCCATTTCTTTGGCGATCAGCATAGAGAGGATCGCAACATTCAAGGAGTGGTAGTAAATGCTTTCATCCTGCTTAGCATCACTCATCAAATGCAGCACTAAGTTATCTGAGTTGAGCAACTGTTCGACTATGGTGTGGACCAAATCTTTGGCGTCATCGACCGCATTTAAGGGGCGATTACGTAGCTTAGAGATGAGGCTGCGCATCATGGCTACTGAGCGGGTAAAATTTTGCTCAGTTTTATTAATGTCACGGCGTAATTTTTTTTGTACTTCGATTTGCTCAGCTTTGTATTGATCCATGTCGTTTTTAAGCACATTGATTTCAGCACTTGGCGGCAATTTGATAGGGTTGACCGCATCAGCATGTATCGGGGCGACGTCGCTGCGTTCTAAATCGACGATGACATGTTCGATGCCCAGATTTTTAATCAACTCGATTTGCGCAGCTTGTTTAATATGAAAGCTACTGAATAAAAAGGGATGATCTTTCCAAGCCACGGGCAAACGCACAAAGTTGCCGACTTGAAGTTGATGGACTGAAACTTTACAGCTTTTTTTCATATTCTTGTTATCGTGAAGCGTAATGTGGGTTATTTTATCTCAATGATGCTGCTTTACAATTACTTAACTAACATGTCAGCATAGTAAGCCTAGAAAGTAGCCACTCCATTGAGGAAGTATGGACTTTATTGAAGTATACCCTAATGCGTTGCCGAATGATTTGTGTGACCGTCTCATTCTGGCATTTGAGCAACATGCTGGCGTTGTTGATGGACAAACGGGCAATGGCGTCGATTTGGAGAAGAAGATCAGCCGCGATTTGACCTTAGATAGTTTCGTCGACCTGCAGCCTATCAGAAACGAACTCTTAGGTTATACCTTAAAGGGCGCAGTAGATTATTTCACAAAGTATTCAATGGCATTAATGGGTGCGGTTGCTGTGTCAGTGAGTGATGAGCAGGGCCAACCTGTAACGCTAACTCCGACTAATTTTGCGACGCTGGGTGCGCCTAGGGCCGATGGCTTAGTGAAGTATTTGTATCGCAGTGGCAGTATTAATATTCAAAAGTATCAGCAAAATAAAGGCGGTTATCCCCATTGGCATTCGGAGCAATTCCCGCAGAATGGCCACAATGAAGCTCTGCATCGCGTCGTGCTCTATATGTTTTATTTAAATGATGTGGAAGAGGGCGGCGAAACCGAATTCTATTATCAACAGCGTAAAATCTCCCCTAAAAAAGGCACTATGGTGATAGCGCCTGCGGGATTTACTCATTCACATCGGGGAAATAAACCTGTGAGTGGTGACAAATATATTGCCACTTCTTGGATCATGTTTAATCGAGCCGAACAGCTATATGCGGTGATTGCCTGATAGTATCCCAGTTTCTTACACTGGGATACGGATCCTAAAGAGCGCCCCTTCTAAGCGACTTTCTTCAATTTTTAAGCAGCCACCGTAGCTGTGAACGATTTCATCACAGACAGCTAATCCTATCCCTTGCCCTGGAGACTGAGTATCGGCACGCACGCCACGTTGGATAATCTTCTGTCTTAAGCTTTCTTCAACACCTGGGCCATCATCTTCAACAATAAGTTCAAACTCACCTTGTGAGTTAATTTTAGCCGATACATGCACTTGGCTGATACACAGGCGGAAAGCATTTTCCATAAGGTTGCCACACAGCTCCATTAAGTCACCCTTGTTGCCGGGGAACATCAAAGAGGGGGATATGTTGGCCGAGAACTGAACTTGTTTTTCTCGATAAATTTTAAACAACATTTGTGCTAATTGATCGACTAAGGGCGCAATAACAGTTTGTTCTTGCTTCAGGCCTTGGCGGCCTAACATGGCCCGTTTTAATTGGTATTTGACCAGCTGATCCATCTGGCTGACTTGTTCCATGATCTTTTCGCTCGCCGATTGTTTACTCAAACTGGCGTCATCTGTAATGGCATGCACGGCGGCTAAGCGGGTTTTAAGACTGTGTGCCAAGTCATTCATAGCATTTTGATAGCGCTGTTGTTGGGCACTCGATTGTTGCAACATCTGGTTGAGTGCTTGCGTTACGCCTTCAAGTTCAACAGGATAGCCCTCAGAAAGTGATTTACTCTTACCTTGGTTAATTGATTGCAGTTCATTTTGCATCCGTACCAAGGGACGCATGCCCCAATAGGCGGCGCTGACCAATAGAATTAAGGCTAAGGCCAATACCATGGCTAAACGAATATAAGTACGTTTACTGAACTTACTGTATTCCTGCTCCAGTTTGGCGGCATCTTTCATGACGAGGAGGTTGTAATGCACACTGGCAATTTCTACCGCGAGCAAATAGACGAAATATCCTCTGTCGTCAGCCATGGTGAGATAGTAGGGCGGGGAGTCGTTACGGATTTCGTTAAAACGCTCACAGGTATCAAATAAGCCACGATCTACTGCGAGGGATGAGGTCCAAACCTGCTTAAATTTGTCATCGCAGCTCGCTATCACATAACGCTCTTGTTTATTATTTTCTTCCAGCCAAGCACTGGTATCGGGGATAAGATCGTGCTCCCGTAATTCGGCGGCGACTTGGGGAATTTCGGCAATGAGTTGGGCCGTTTCTTCGTTATAACTATTTTGCGCATGCAGAATATTAACCATCCATGCGAGACCAAAACCCACTAAGGTAATAATTGATAGTGAGGTGAGAAACATCCGTGTCAGCAGACGTTTCTTGAATTTTAATCTTAATTGCATGGCAGGTTAAATTTATATCCTTGGCCGCGGATGGTCACTATGGGGGTATCGATACCATCGCGGGTCAGTTTTTTACGCAGGCGGCTGACCATGACTTCAATCGTATTGGGATCGCCTTCCTTATCACCATAAATCACATCGAGTAAACGTTGCTTGGCGACAACCTCATGACAATGGCGCATCAAATATTCGAGGATTAAATATTCAAAGGCAGTGACCTCCATGACTTCGTCACCCAGAGTGACTTGTTTGGCGGCGAGATCGAGTTTCAATTCTCCACTGCAAATCACGGGTTTAACAAAACCTGCGCTACGTCGCACTAAGGCATCAAGCCTTGCGACAAGCTCTTCTTTTTGAAAGGGTTTCACTAAATAGTCATCGGCTCCGGCGTTTAGGCCTTCAACTTTATCCTGCCAATTAACTCGTGCCGTGAGAATTAATATTGGTGCTTTAAGACCCGCTTCACGGAGCTGTTGAATTAAGCTAATACCATCTTGATCGGGTAGCCCTAAATCGACAATGGCGACATCGATGGGATAATTAGTGGCTTGATAAAAACCTTCTTTGGCAGTCAGTGCCACTTGAACTTGATTGCCGAGATCGCTTAATTGCACTTTTAAGTGGTGGGATAAAATAGGATCGTCTTCAACAACCAAAATTCTCATAATATAATGCCTTAAAGTGTATGAGCTAAGCTTTAGTAAACTAGTCTACGCAAAATCACACTGATAACCAAATAGAGGATCAGCATATCTTAGTTGAACTTAACCTTTGCTGACCGAGTTGAACTTGTGGTCAAAATAAGTACTAATTAATTGTTGAATAAGAAGGTTTTGCCGTTAAAGTGTTAGCGTATCGGGGAATTTCCCCAAGGCGATTTTTGTTTTCTGATCCGCAAAATGCCGTTGCCACACATAATCGCGCCTAAGGTAAATAACATCACCGCCATCATGATAAAAGACAATCTCAACCAAGGCATTTCTTGCGCTAATCGCAGATGTACCGCTTCAATGGTTGTGACGCCCCAGACGGCAAAGACACTTATAAATAATAAAATTTGTAATAAACGAAGTAAGTAAACTGAGTTAAAAAATAAGACCAAAGGCGCAAGTGCAAAAGGAATGGCAAAGTTAATTTGTTCGTAACGTACGAAGTGGGCACTCAATAGCCAGCATGCAATCAGGATCCAAAGACTTCTCCACCACATTTATACCCCTCCCATTAAACGTATTAAAATAGTAAACATAATGTATCTAAAAACAAACTTCCGTACTATTGGTGCGTTCACATTTTGCTAACAATAGACATGTTAACTGTATTGCGTTCAAACAAAAACGCCCAACACTGAAGCTGGGCGTCATTTTGGTCTTTGTGAGGTTTAGTTCGATTTATCTAAATGATGAACTTGCTCATCAAAACTTCTAGCAACTTTACCCGCTTGAGTATTGTTAAACACTTGCTCGTTAAATTCGCCCTCTGATTTAGCAATAATTACAGTTGCTACGCAATCACCAGTGACATTTACAGCAGTACGTACCATGTCGAGTAAGCGATCGACACCGATAATCAGGGCAATCCCTTCCACTGGTAAGCCAACTTGATTTAACACCATGGCCAGCATGATAAGTCCGACACCTGGAACACCCGCTGTACCAATTGATGCTAACGTGGCTGTCACAACAACAACGGCATAATCGGTTAGTGAGAGCTCAATGCCAAAAACCTGCGCAATAAACACAGTGGCAACGCCTTGCATGATTGCTGTGCCATCCATATTAATGGTAGCGCCTAACGGTAGCGTAAAAGCGGCGATTTTATTATCGACACCTAATCTATGTTCAGACGCTTCTATGGTAATGGGTAAAGTGGCATTTGAACTGGCGGTTGAAAAAGCAAACAACTGCACATCGCGTATTTTACGAATAAATATTAAGGGATTGAGGCCTGAGAAAAGTTTTAGAAGTGTAGGGTAAACAACAAACGCATGGATCAGTAATACACCTAAGACCACGAAGAAATATTTAACCACACTACCAAAGGTCTCTAAACCGAGTGTTAATGCAAGTTTTGCCATCAGCGCAAATACACCATAGGGCGCGAGTTGCATTATCAGTGTCACGACACGCATGATGACTTCATTTAAATCTTCAAACAACGCCGCAATACGTTTACCTCTCTCACCAATATGGGCAATAGCAAAGCCAAAAATCACCGCAAAAATAATAATTTGCAGCATATTACCTTCGCTCAATGCCTGCATCGGATTAGTGGGCACTATGTTTATCAGCACATCAGCAAGACTTGGGGCTTCTTTTGCGACGTACTCCATTTTTTCTGACGCCAGTGAGGCGTTTCCAGGATGTATAAGGACTGCGCTGACAATCGCAATCACTAAGGCAATGGCGGTTGTGAATAAATAGAAGGCGAGGGTTTTCCCCCCTAAGCGGCCTAATTTTGAAGGTTCACTCAGTGAGCAAGTTCCGCAAACTAATGAAATAAAGACTAAAGGAACGACTAACATTTTTAAGCTGGAGATGAAGATAGTACCGATAACATGCAAGAAACCTTCGGTAATATAATCTTTTACTATATCGCTTTCTGGAAAGGCATTGCGGAGAAAGAGGCCTAAAGCAATACCTGTTCCCATACCGATCAGAATTTTACTTGTAAGGCCGAGTTTATTTTTTATAGAAATTGCCATAGAGAGTCCTGTGTGTTTTTTATACATTCTATTTTTTGGCGCTCACAAGACTAGCAAGAAAATCGTGAAGATGAAATGACAATTAATGTTAAAGTATTTATCAGATTTGCGAAATAAAATAAGATAGTTATGGGAAAGTTGCGTGAAAATTGTGTAATGTTAGCCTATAAGTAATAAGCGTCTCGCTTAGGTATTATCATCAGAGTAACAGGGAGCCTGACAATGAAGTCAGCGTATAAGGTTTTTCTCGCAGGATTGTGTTCGCTTTTATTATTAGCATGTGGTGGTGGAGGCAGTATCTCTGATGATGGTTCCGGTACTCCGCCGACGCCAAGTGTCGTCACTGTCACTCTGAGTATTACTAATACGGATATTTCTGCTTTAGCACCTGCCACAGTATCAGCTAAAGTTGTTGATTCGAAACTCGGTTCCTTGGCTGGTGAATTAGTTACTTTTACTCTGAGTAATTCTAATATTGGGTCTTTTGATCCTAGTACGGCAACGGCATTAACGAATACCGAAGGTGTTGCTACTATTGTTTTAAATACAGCAACTATTGCGGGTGCAGGTACTGTCACTGGCAAAGTTGATACTGGGGAGTCTGGGAAAATCGGTTTTGTGATGAAAGGTGATGGCGGTGAAGCGGGTGGCGGTGCACAAGTTAATTTAGCCTTAACTGATATTACAGGTTTACCTATTCAAACTATCACATCCTTAAATCCAGGTAAGTTAACTGCTACTATCACCGGCATTAATAAACCCACGATAGTGACCTTTGACAATGATATTGGGGACCTTCCTATCAAAACTGCTGTAACAAATAGTCAGGGAAAGGCTAGTGTTGATATTTATGCTGGTAATACGTTAGGTGCAGGAACTATCGTTGCCTCTTTAGCTAGTGGTGAAAAAGGTAATACAGTAGTGGTGGTTGGTGCTACAAATGTAGTCATGGGTAGTGGAAGTCCTTTTGTTGCTGGTAAAGCAAGTGTTAGTTCAAGTGATTTAACTGCAGGTGGCACCGCGACTATTTCTGTCGTTATCCAGGACGATCAAGGTAAGCCTTTTACCCAACCTGTGGATGTTAAGTTTTCATCGGCCTGTTCAACTAAATCATCACCAGAAGCCATAATAAGTTCACCCGTACCCTCTGTGAATGGCGTAGCTACAACGACTTACCTTGCAAAGGGCTGCGTTGGAGATGATCCTATTAATGTTACTGCTAACGCAGGTGGATTAAATCTTTCAGCTACGGGCACTATTAAAGTACTTCCTGCTAACGTGGGAAGCATTATATTTATGTCTGCGACACCGCAAAATATCGCCATTTTAGGTACAGGTGGCTCAGAATCTTCTGAAGTTAAATTTAAGGTACTTGACACAAATAGTAATCCGGTAAGCCAGAATTCAGATAATAACTGCGACACTCTAATCGAGGTGTAGAAGAAGCCAACTGCTGAAAAGTGGTACGCTTTATCTCGCCAAAGTAAAAGAGTATCACCATGAATTATCAACAGTTGACCGAAGCAAGACGATACCAGATTTCCGTGCTGTTAGAACAGGGCTTTTCGATAGCACACATAGCTAAATGCATTGATTGTCATCGCTCTAGTGTCTATAGGGAAGTTAAACGATGCCAAGGGCAATCA
>NZ_JAKKSH010000032.1:0-50719 GCF_025653395.1 Shewanella sp. SW24 | reverse complement strand
GGTTTACACGCACAGCAACAGGGCTGGGATAAGCATTTTCAGGCCAATACCATTGGGCATCGAACGGTACTCTCAACGATTCGCTTGGGATTGGAGGTACTCAGGCGGCCTGATTATCAAATCACGGAGAAAGAATTGCTGGCGGCCTGGGTATTATTCGCCAATCAGTTGCTCAAATATGGCTATGCTATGGCTGATTTATGAGGGGATCCTTCAGTGCACCGCTGCATTTTACCAAAGGTCTGAGTAAGCTACTCAATCCCATAGGTGAACTGATTTATTAAACCTTTTGACTGAGTTTTTAAACAACAGCAAACGCATAGATTCATTTATAAATTCAGTTTAATGAGTCCATTACATAACTGACTACGATTAATCCCATTAAAATGACCTATTTTAGTGGGATTTTTTATAACATTTACCTATAAAACGGCAATATTAACCTTAGTCAATTACCACAAAAATAAAAAACAACCCATAAACAGACCTAACTATACCTCTTTAAATCAAGTAAATAGCCACGAAAAATACACTTTAATTCAACATTAGCAAATAAATAATGACATCGAATAAAAATTAAACTTGCATAAGCTATTTTTATTGATATACTGCACGTCGTTTTGAGATACACCTTGTTGTTTACCTTTTTAACCCAGCCTGATATTTAGCAATCAGAGTTCGGTCCTCATAAAGAAAGCCTACTACAAGCAAAACCCCATAAGCTCAATCATTCGATATCACTAAAATCATGTGGTTATGTCTGTGAACTTACCGTTCTCCTTGTTGTCATAGTATTGTCATTAAGCTATGGTCAACTGGTTGAATCGAGTTATTCCATTGACGTAATCGACAACATGAAATATTTATCGATTAAGCATCTCTTGATTAATGAATCAAAGATGGGGTAACCTCGATACTCAATAGAACGAATCTTTCGCACAATTGCTAAGGATATTTTATAGTTACAACTATCTCACCTATGGGTGAATTAACAAAAAGGAGTGTGGCATATGTCATACAAAATTAATGGACATGAAATTACAGTGAACTTCCCTGTAGATTCAATCTCAGTAAATAAAACCTCAATTGCTTTTACCGATCGTCAAGGTAAAAACAGACAGACTTTTTCTAAACGTACAGAAGCCATCAGCTTTATGAAATGGTTATTGTCCGCGAACAAATAAGTCAAAAAGTAAGTAAAACGATAAGTTAAAAATTAATACCGCAGTACCCGTTTACTCAAGTGTATTTAATCGGTTTCCATTATCTTCGCAGTACCGAGCACTTAAGTAGACTGATAGCCGAATGTCACGAACACGCTATCCTTTTTTACGTCATTATGACGAGCACATTTGGTTCAGGCTGTATCTCTCTCACACAGATACCTGCCGAACCAAATGAGTCAAATCCAGCGTTAGATCACCTCTTTCCATTGCAGCATCCGCTAATATTCATACACATGAATACTGTTCAGCACATCATCTATGCCAAAACCCAATACTCAAATTGCCATGCAAACCTTGATAAACCAGATCAAAGAGACTATTCCACTCAATTTAGAAGAAGCACAACTGTGCCAGGGACAATGTTTAGGTTGTTCGAAAAAAATGCTGGAAATGTTAGATGCCGAAATCAGTTATTGGCAATTTAGTGAGGTGACGCCTAGCCTAAAAGATTTAAAAAACCTCGAAAACATTGGCCGTCGTACCTATAAAATTCTTAAACGGAACCAGTTACTGTCTTAATCGCTTGTATTTGCATTTGACTATTTATGGGGCGCTTTACTTACACGACGTAAAATAAATTCAAAACTTAACTGACAATATGACCCTAATAGAAATCACATTGCCAGTTTTATCTTCGCTATTGTCGATAGCCGTTAAAAATCACAAATCGATAAGCTCAACTTCTAGACTCTGCCAACCTTGCGCGAATATCTGCCAAAGAATATTCCGTTAATAGTTCACCATCGGCAAATACGGGAACAAACTCGCAATTGTTGACATCTTGCCAGCTGGCTTGATCTTTAAGATAAAATTGACCCTGCTCATCTTTAAATACCGCTACTAAACCCTTAGCGGATTTTTTAGTGCCATCATCTGTTTTAGGATCTTTAAATATTTCTCTATCTTTACCATCAACTTTCGCAAAGGTCGCTTTCACGGCATAACCGTCAGTATCTCGGGTCACGTGTTGATAGGTAAAACTGCCAATCCCAAACACAATATTGGTTGACGCAAAACCTTTGGCCTTTAAACCAGCACAAATGGCTTCAGCACGTTCTATGGTGATTGAATCGCCATAGATCAGTCCAACATGGCTATTCAGCGCTTTGTAACCTTTGGCAGTTGTGCTACCCCCAAAGACGTCCCACAGACACTCAATAGCGCCTTTATATTCAGGACTCCCGATTGGTGCTTGTGGATCGCCACAAATGATCTTCACAGGGCAACCGGTATCAGGCCTAAACACCACTTTGCCATCGCGGGCAAGAATGCGGTCTTTTAACGCTAAGGTGAATTCTGTCATCACCTGCCAAAAATCCCAAGAATCTGAAACAATGCTGACAATGCCCGTAGGATAAATATCTTCAATCAGACGGCGGAACGTCTCTAATTCATTCTCCATGCCACCTGCACACATCACACTGTGCTCCGTTGCGGCCACACTGCCGCCAACGAGTTCATTATCACTATCGGCACGGTAATATTGCTCAAGAAAATCAATCGCGGGAATGGTATCTGTACCCGTAAAACTGAGTAAATGGGCGGCGCCGCTCATTACCGCAGCCTCTGCACCATACATGCCGCGGAAACTAAAATCATGGCCCTGCCAATCAACAAATGCGATGTCACCATCGGTTTCTAGCGCGTAAGTCTCAAATATTTTGCGGTATTGCAGCGCGGTAGTAGCACTGGTACACATACCCCACACATTAGCGGAAAGGATGGTTTCGAGATAATTGGTCAACCAAAAGAACCGCTCATCGGTATTGTACAAAATCAAGCAAGGCACTTTTAATGGATACACTGAGCCTTCAGGTAATGCCATAATTTTAATTGGTAAATAACCTAAATCATGCAACTCCTCAATATGCTGAGTGCCAACATTATTCGGCCCGAGATAGTTATTGATACGGCGGGAGAATTGACGAATGACCTGATCTTTAGGTTGTTGAAAGAAATCACGGTTCCAACTGTCGATCAAGAAATGCTTGATAAAATACTGCAAGCCAAAAAACACCATTTGGTCTGTATAACCACGACGGGATTTACGGGCGGTCAAGTTACTAAAAATCACTTGAGTATTATCGGGATATTGACGACGGTGGTCGACTTTATAGCCATCAATGGCGGTAACGGGATTCAAGTACATAATATTTTCCTTAATGATTCATATAACTCAAAACAGCATGGCAATCACAGAACTCGCTCGAAATATGTGCAGGGACACCTAAACTATCGGTACAAAATAATCTGTCGATGCCCACCTCGCGCAGAGCCGATTCGCTGGCCTTATCTTCATAATGTGACACGATCAAAATGACGCTTTGGGCCCCCTTTTGCTTTAACTTGATGGCAAGTTCGATAAAAGTTCTACCACCAGCACAAATGTCATCGACGATTAAGCAGGTTTTACCCGATAAATCATCACAGAACACTTCGGTAGCGATAATATGACCATTGACCACATCGCGATGTTTATCGGCCCTGATCACCGGCATTCCCTGTAACGCTTTAGCTAAGCCGAATACTTTTTTATTCGCCCCCGCATCGGGCGAGACTAACACTAGCTCACCCGATAATTGGGCAGTGATAGCGGCGACAAAGCTGTGATTGTCTATAACCTGAACTCGGTCTAACAATGCGGCGGTGACATCGCTGTGAGGGTCAAAAACGGTGACCGAAGCATATTGCTGCTGATTAATTAGGCTAGCATAGACTTTTACCGACAAGGCCTCACCGGCATTACACACCCTATCTTGGCGAGCGCCCGGCATATAAGGCAGTAACAGCTCAATTTGCTCTGCACCACTACGACGCAATGCATCAGTTAACAACAAGAGCTGCATGATGGAATGATCGCCACGATAACCGAAGAAAACTGTGACGCGTTTCGCTGGAGGAACCAGTAGTTGAACATGGTTTTCCCCCGCACCAAATTGAAATAAACGGTAGTGAGTCTCATCGCTAGCTGCGGGTAACCGATAAAAATCGGCTTGCGAACGTTGAGCGTGAGAAGCATCTTGAGACGTTTGAATACGTTGAGACGCTTGAATACGTTGAGACATAGTAACCTCCTGTCTGTGGCAAGATTGCCGAAATTGACGGCGCCCTTGTTATCTACATGAACAATAGTGTCTTAAAGACATTATTGTGTAAAGTTGATTTTTAGACTATTTCAAACGGAGCAACCTGAAATGTTATGCTTAAATGGCATATAGTGTCTTTTAGACACTATTAGTGGGAAAGACAACTAAGAAGCTACAATATGGGTATCAAGTGATACAAGAACCGGAGACATTAAGGCAAAATCAGTAATTAAACAGCCTTTACTGATTCAAAGTCACCATGAATAAGGCATAAGCAGTCGCCGTTACTCATATTGAGCAAGGCGAATATCTTGCTTAAATCCATATTCACTGTGATCAACATTCTAAATTTCTTAAGAAGCGATACGATGCGGTATTGGGTTTCAAGCGGTATAAATTAGCAGGACGACCACGTTCGGTGCGCTTTAATCCCGTATCGATCAATAAATCAGCCTGTTCAACCCGCCGACGAAAAGATTTACCTTGGATAGGCTTGCCCAGTAAAACCTCATGTACATGCTGCAATTCTGGCAAGGTAAAAGGTTCAGACAGTGCAAATCCTGGCACTAAAGAATATAAGGCTTTTTGTGTTAAGCGTTCCCGCGCTTGCTCGATTAACTGCAAATGATCAAACGCCAAGGGCATCTGCAACACATCCACTAATGGCCACCACTTAACATCACTCACTGAATCAATCTGAATTTGGCAAGCTTGATAACTCATCAAGGCGGTATAACACACAGTCACCGACCAGCCTCTGACATCGCGACGACTATTACCCACAGTGCAAAGCTGCTCAATATAAGGTGGCACTACTGCGGTTTTCTCATGCAGTTTACGTAATACAGTTTGCTCAAGGGATTGATCGCAATTTTCATCGATAAACCCTCCAGGTAATCCCCATAAACCTAAAAATGGATGATTTGAGCGTTGTACTAAGAGTACTTTAAGTTGCTGATCGTGATAGGTAAACAATACGGCATCCACTGTCAGTAGCTGAGCCTTAAAAACCTTAGGATTGTAATTGGCGAGATATTCCGCTTCAGTCATTGATATTCCCCATCGTTCCAAATCATCAGCTTAACTTAGCATTACACAGCTTCAAACATATTATGTCTTAGTGTCACTAAGTCAATGATCTGAGGCACAGGATTAGCCACTTTGGCCAAATTTACGCTGATAACGCGGCAACATGGTCTCGTTCCCCAATAATCCGCCTTGATGCAAATACATCACATGACCTGGTTCACTACGTTGTAAATAATCTTCAAGCACAATAAAACCTAAGGGATCGTAGAGTAATTCAAACTGCACGCCTGAGGCGCAGACCCGCTGCCACATGGCATAAAATTCGGGGTAAAGTTTACCAAAATGATATTTCTTGCCGACATTAACAATCTGTGGATGCTCACTGGTATTGGAATTAAGTAAGGAAAATTGCAAGCGCAAATAATCATCGCCACCGACAACAGCACAAGTCACGACGCGAATATCCGTTTGCTGACGGATAAAATACTGATTTAAAAATAACGCAGTCGTTCCCGTCCCCGATGGTAAAAACACCGTTAAATCAACCAATCCATTCGCATTCGCAAACAGTACTATCTCTTGCGCCAATCTATTAACCCCGTATTCGGCGTAAGCACAGCGACCACCCTCTGGGATAAAAAGCGCCGTCGGCTCATTCACGAGTACTTGAGCCTCGATATAATCTGGGCAACTCAGTCGCACATCGCCCACTTGCGCAGTAGGGTCAGGCCTAGCATTAAGATTTGACAAAACGTGAGGCTCAGATTGCGACTGAGTGCACGCCTGCTTTTGTGCTATTAACACACTTAAATCGATAATATTAGCGCCATTCGCTAAAGCGGCAGCGTAATTGCCCGTAGGATGTTTAACCACTTGACTGGCAATATGATCTACATAAAAATCACATTGCCAGCCTTTCATCTTCGCTAATGTTGACAATGAATACAGTGAGTTAGCCAATGGCGAGCCGTGACCTATCACCTTGCTGATGCCTGCAAATTCATGATCTAAAAAATAGCCGAATTTGCGAGCTTTATTGCCACTAAACGCCGGATGCAGTAAATCATCACGTTTTAGGAATATGTCTCTGCCAGCAAAGGCAAATGTATCGACAGGGGAATTTGCAAACATCAAGCTACTCAAACGATTAAATTCTCTGGTTTTTAAGCCAGTTAAGGGAAGGCTAGTGTAACTCCGACCTTCCTGTTACGCCCTTAAGAAATTATCAATTTGGCGAAAAACTAGTGAAAATGACACATGAATCTCGAATGCATAAATTTAAACCATTGATTATTAATAAGTTAAATAGTTGGCATAGTTATCGCTTAGACATTGACATATATTCAATTTATCAAAGCTAACGATAAAGGCTAACAGGGTAAACACAAGGAGTTTTCAATGGCTGTATTACGCTTAATATTCAACATAGCTTGGTTTGTACTCGGCGGATTTGTAATGGGACTCGCTTGGTGGCTCGCAGGTATCCTGTGTTTTATCAGTATCATTGGTATTCCCTTCGGCCGCGCCTGTTTTGTTATCGGCGAAATGACCTTTTGGCCCTTCGGCCAAGAACAAATGAACCGTCGCCACTTAACTGGACGTGAAGACTTAGGCACAGGTGCATTAGGCATGGTAGGAAATATCATTTGGTTCTTACTGTTTGGGATCTGGTTAGCCATAGGGCATTTGGTCCACGCCTTAGCTTGTTTTGTGACGATTATCGGAATTCCCTTTGGGATACAGCATCTTAAGTTGGCTTTACTCAGCCTCACACCGATAGGCCAAACCGTAGTGGCTAAAGCTTAATAAGACAATGCGTTAACTGCGCTATTCACTCTCGATTATTTGGTTTCAAGAGTGGATAGCGCTTTGTCATCCCATACAGCAAATATCGCTTCGTTTAAGGCTATTTCTTCCTCCAATAAATCATTGCAATCATATTGAGTATTGGCAGACTCGCTATCCGCAGAAAACTGCGCTTGCGGCTTAGTCGCCCCCACAATGTCCAACAGATAATGCGCCAGTTTTGCGGGTGCATCTATAGCAGCATCGTGACCACAATACGCGAGTACAATCAAATCGGTGTAAAAATGCCGTGCTAACGCCTTACTCGATGCCATACTCACCAGCGCATCACGGTCACCGCAGAGCACAGTTATCGGTACTTCCACTGTCAATGGACATTGGTATTGAAAAGCCGCCCAAAGTTGTCGCCATACATTGCGTCGACTTGGTGTGGTATCGCGGCGAAACTCACTCCACTTGACAATTAAATCTCGGTCTCGCCGATGACGAAAACTGGTTAAACGCACTATAGTCGACTCGATTGGATGTAAAGCATTACCCCGAGCACGCATGAAAAAAGCCTTCAATGCATTCAGCGGATTAAATCTTTGATACCAAGACGATAAATTCGCCGCACTGCTGTTTAATACAAAGACATGCCTTATCTGCCAAGGTCGCTGGCATGCCATTTCCAACGCCAACATACCTCCCATAGACAAGCCGAGGAGATAAATAGTCTCCCCTTCCTGTGCCTGCTCATCCAATTGCTGCCACACGGCATGGGCATAATCAGCAATCTTAAGCGGACTTAATTCGTGGGATAGCGTCCCATTGCCCGGAAGATCCGGTGTCAGCACTCGCAATCCCTTTTGTCGCAGACGCTGATCGAAACCATTCCAATGGCGCTGATCACGCATTAATCCTCTTAATAACACCCAAGTGGTCATGACTGAGACTCCCGATACCAATAATGCCGTGCGCACTCTGTCAGCTCAGCCAAACGTTCAGGTGTTAACTGCTCTAACGATTGGGCATAGGCCGCTTCCATCATAAATTGCATGAGTACTGTGTGCCTGCGTAAAATTCTGTGGTGACGATGTGTTTTTTGTGGATTAAAAAATCCAGCAAAATTAAATATTTGTCTAGGATTCTTCTTTATCCATGCCCAAGATCCCATCTCTAATGTCAAAGGTAAAAATGGCACCTGAGCAGAAGGATCTGCCACTTGGTGCTGGCGATAGAGATAATCCCAAATATCACCATGAGTGCGATAAAACTGGCTCTGCGGCGCGAGCCGATAATGGCCGTGATGGGGATAACTCTGTTCAAATAATTGTTTTAGATGAAAAATATAATTGGCATTTTCGAAGGCGGTACGGGTATGGGCGTAGGGGAACCAGATATGATCACTCAAACCAAATCCCGAGTGGGCATCGAGCGAAATCAAACTTGTGCTGCGACTCAACAGTTGTTGTACATAGGCAACTAAGCCCGCCGTTTCCAGCTCCATTCCCCCAATACCGCGATACCAGGGCAGCCGTGACGATATACGCTGTCCTCCCACCATAAAGGACACTTTTTCACGGGATTCTATCGGAGCGTTACGCATCAAATCCACTTGATTACCATTGCCCCGCGTTCCCATGAATAACCCAACAGGATTCACTACAGGTACAAAAGCTAACCGCAGGCCCGTTAGCATCTGTTGTAGGTGTTTATCCCAAACAAGCCGCTGCAATAAACTGTTTAACAATGCCAAAATAACTTGAGATCCAATACGTTCAACCCCATGCACGCCACCCACAAAGAGCACTGTCGAACAAGGCGTATCTGTACCACCTAACTCAACACTGTAAAGGGGGAAATGCTCTTGGCGGAATGGAATGTCGGCAAGGATCTGATAATCCAACTTAAGATGATGAGTATCAATGAGTTGCTGCAGTGTATCTAACTCAAATGGAAGCTCAAAAGGAAGTTTCTTCATGTCACCTTAATCAATAAAATGAGAGAACAACTCATGCCGTTAAAGTGATACTAATAGTGAACAAAGACAAAATGATGACAAACTGCATATCAGAAGTGACTTTACGGGGAAATAGGCGGAAAAATAGCGAGTAAAACAAAGAATAAACTATCCTAAAACCCTACATTAGTCTTCACGATAAAGTAGCTCTCCAATGATGGTTTCTACGTCAACCTGCGCTAAACCTTGGTCAACAATATCTCGCCAACGCCGTCCCTCTTCTGTATTACGAAACGCGATATAGAGCTGCTTATTCGCCAGAATTTGCCGATTGATTTGCAACTTTGTCACCAGCGGCTGTAAGGGCTTTTGCTTGAGTAAATAGTGCAGAACGTTGACATCAATCACCGCGGCATCAATCCGACCTGCGGCAACTTTTTTAACATTATGCTCATCCGAAGTCACAGCTTCAGTCCGCTGTACACCGGAAACGATCATGCGATCTAAGGCCTGAGTATTCACATAATCTTTCACCACACCTAAGGTATAGCGATTAAGATCTTCAATATAATTCCAACTTACTGGATGGGACTTTTGCTCCACCAGCCCCAATGGACTTTCGCCAATCGGTTTTGAAAAAATAAACTTTTCAGTTTCTACATAGTATTCAGGAAAATAACCTATGTAGTCAGAGTTCGGCATAGTCGTAAGTTTGACAGCGCGGCTCCACGGATAAAAATCCACTTTTAACTGATGTCCCATAACGTTCAGCGCCGCCCGTACCACGGCAATACTGGCACCCTGCTCCGTTAATTGCTCTCCTGAATAAGGCGGCCAAAGTAAAGAAGTGAGCATTAAGGTATCCGCTTTAGCTACGCTCAATCCCATAAAGGAAAGACAATACACAAGGAGCATTGAACGCCATCGAACCATTTAGTACTCCTTTGCCTACATGGATTTACGACTACATCATCGACAACTTAACGCTTTCGTTTTTATCTGCCGAGATTTTATGACTGGTTAGATTTTATGACTAGTTTTAGTATAGCCATCAAGCCACAGTGGGGAAGTGAAGTTTTGTTACAATTAGAATAACGACATTAGCAGCAAAAGCTAACTCAAAGTGCAGCTTGGCTTGATGGTATGACTCGCCGACTTTTTCGTTAGCCAATTAGCTTGTTCGTTTATCTACTAACCGAAATAGCTAGACAGAATCAAATTCAAGCCGCATTGCGCGGCTTGGAAGTCAAATATCAATAGTATTAATCAACTCAAAGCCAAATGACTTAAGCATTAATATCTTCATATAACTCTTGATACATCAGCTCACGCATTTTGAATTTCTGAATCTTCCCCGTCACTGTCATTGGATACTGATCCACAAACTTGATATAACGCGGCACTTTAAAGTAGGCGAACTTCTCGGTGAGAAAATGACGAATATCAGCCTCTGTAATCGCGGCTCCTGAGCGGACTTTGATCCAAGCACACACCTCCTCGCCGTATTTATCGCTTTGAACGCCAAAGACAGCCGCATCCTGCACATCTTTATGGGTGTAAAGTTTCTCTTCAATCTCACGGGGATAAATATTCTCGCCGCCGCGAATAATCATATCTTTAATGCGCCCCACAATTTGCACATAACCTTGCTCATCCATTTGACCAATATCGCCCGAATGTAGCCAGCCTTGACTGTCTATGGTTGCAGCCGTTTTCTCAAGATCATTCCAATAACACTGCATAATGCAATAACCACGACTACAGACTTCACCGGGTTGATTAATTGGCAGCACTTCGCCAAATTCATCGACAATTTTCACTTCGGTATGGGGTAAAGCACGGCCAACCGTGAGCACACGTTTCTCTACGGGTGAGTCGATTTCAGTAATGTGATTGAGCGGACTGCACTCAGTCTGACCATAACCAATCAGCACTTCCTTCATATACATCAGGTTTTGTACACGTCGCATCACTTCTTCAGGACAAGTTGCCCCCGCCATCACGCCGGTACGTAAGGAACTCAAATCAAAACGAGCAAATTCTGGGTGTTCCAACTCGGCAATAAACATGGTCGGTACGCCATGCAAAGCGGTGCAACGCTCTTGCTCAATCACTTGCAATGTCGTCAGTGGATCAAAGGATTCTCCGGGGAACACAGCAGTTGCGCCTTTAGCTAAGCAGACTAAACTGCCGAGTACCATGCCAAAACAATGGTATAAAGGCACTGGAATACAGAGTTTATCGTGACAGGTAAACTTCATCGCCTCTGCGACTAAATAGCCATTATTCAATATGTTATGATGGGATAGGGTCGCACCTTTCGGGCTGCCCGTCGTGCCAGAGGTAAACTGGATATTAATCGCATCGTATGGGCTTAATTCCTTAGCAATCCTCTCGAGCATTATCCTGTCAGCGGCGGTCACATCAACGATCAAGTCATCAAAATTCAACATACCGACGGATTTCTCTGCGCCCATACGGATCACAAATTCAAGCTCAGGCACGGCTTTAGCTTGTAATTTACCCGCTGGGCAAGAGGTTAGCTCAGGCGCCAATTCATATAGCATCTCAAGATAATTGCTGGATTTAAACTTATCGGCACAAATTACCGCACGGCAACCCACGTTACTCAGCGCGTATTGCAACTCTTCAGGACGATACGCAGGATTAATACACACCATGATGGCGCCAATTTTAGCGGTCGCATATTGAGTTAAACACCACTCGATATTGTTAGGCGACCAAATCCCTACCCTATCACCAGACTTAATACCGAGTTTTAATAGTCCTGTGGCGAGCGCATCGATTTGGGCAAGATATTGGCGGTAATTCCAGCGGATATGTTGATGGTGTACGACGACAGCTAATTGGTCGGGATACGTTGCCGCAATCTCATCAAGATATTGACCTATGGTCTTCTCAACGAGTTTCGGTGATGACACGCCTCTAAACTCGCTAACATTGAGCGGGCTTATAACTTGGCTTGTAGGAACTGACATTAAGGCCTCCGTGCATTTATTATTATGGTTAGCGAGGTCCAAACTAACCAATCCACGGATCATGTCACAAGTAAAAAAGCACTTTATTAGACTAAAGAGTAAGACAAACGATTAGATAACAATCCATTAAAGCCCAGTGCTAACGGCTGATAAACTCAAAATGAGCACTCGACTTAGGCACATTTAAGCTTTGTAACCGCTCAACAATGGCCAGTAACACCCCTTGGCGACGCATATTTTCTAACACGCCGGGGCTAAAAACCTCGAGTCGCGTCATGGCCGTCAACAGCAACTTACATTGTGCGATGCTCGCATCACGAATATAGGCAGGTTTATCGACTAAGTAACTGTTGTTATACCAATAGTCCCAAGTGAAATTAGCCAATAACCAACCTTGCGTTGTCAGGTCATTAATAAATTCCAGCATTCGCTCATGACTTAAGATCACATCACCCGCCGTAAAATCCTTAAGATATTTAGTGTATAAGCCACAATCGGATGTCATTGTTGAAGTCCCCATAACACACCTCACAGGTTTTGGTTGCCTCTGCTGCCACAACTTGTACGACACCAGTCACAAACCGAGATCGAATTTGACGCTTTGCCTTAGAAACGAGAATTTGCATAAGGCATACCAAATAAGATTACTGTCAACAGGCTAAGCCACGTTATCTGAACGGAAACTTAATCAAACTCACAATATTTGATATGGGTGACGAACTGGGGTATTCGACAAAATTCAGATAAACTCAGCGGTATTGAAGCGCTTAACGGCAACTATGAGTAAAGGAAACAAGATGAACTACTGGCTTATGAAATCGGAACCCGACGAATTCAGCATAGATGATCTTAAGGCTTGCCCTAACCAAACTGAAGCTTGGCATGGGATCCGTAACTATCAGGCGCGTAACTTTATGCGCGATGAGATGCAGATTGGGGACAAGGTATTTTTTTACCATTCAAGCTGCAAAGTGCCCGGAATTGTCGGCATAGCAGAAGTCGTGACAAATGCGTATCCCGACAGCACGGCCTTCGATCCAGAATCGAAGTATTTCGACCCTAAGTCAGATCCAACCAAACCAAGATGGCTGCGAGTAGATATACGCTTTGTCAAAAAATTTAACGAGATTATTCCCTTAAGTTTGATAAAAAGTTTACCCCAACTGGCGGACATGTATTTAGTCTCTAAGGGGTCAAGACTCAGTATCCAACCTGTGACCGCCGAACAATGGCAAGCCGTACTCATGTTAACCCGCTAGAAAGCAATCTTGAACCAGAACGTTCAGCTATAGTTCATTTCGCATCGCCTATTGTTGGCCACATCCAGCATTGGACACAACATCAACTCAATGCCCCTTAGGAGTACAGATGAATAAATTGACCTCAGTGGTAATCACAGGACTTGTCCTCAGCTTAACGATGTCCATCTCAACCTTTGCTAAAGATGACCATGAGCACCATAAAAAGGATAAAAGTCTACCGCCGGGATTACAGAAAAAAGTTGACCAAGGTCAGCCACTGCCACCCGGTTGGCAGAAAAAACTCCACCGTGGTGATGTGCTTGAACATGATATTTATGATCGCGGCCGCATCGTAGTGCCCTTAGACAAAGATGGCATCATTAGCATTCAAGTCGAAGGTGCACTAATCAAACTCGATAATAACAGCCATAAAATCCTCGATATCGTCAATATCATTACCGATTAACTTCGCATGGCAAAATGGCATTTATAACTGACACTTTTACAACTACGCCCAGCGCTTATCTGGGCGTAGTTGTACTTCCTAATACTGCTTTGATCTATCAAAAAACGTTGTTTGTAAGACAATTTATCACCCCAGTCCTCACTCAATAACGTTCTAACTTACAATAAAGCAACATATTGATATTTATCATATCTTTACTATCTGGCTATTGGTCGTAAATTGGCTAAATGCTAAACTCATGCAGGGTGAAAAGATATCGAACAGAACAAGATAAGTGTCACCTAAAAATACTCATGCGGCTAAGGCAAAATCTTAATTGAATTCATAGCATCCCGATAATGACCGTAGACTAACGCTGGATTTTTGATAATGGAAAACACCTCACTTCAACGGGTTAAGCAGGCAATTATTGCGGGGTTCTGGGCATCACTCGCCAGTATTTCTGTGGGGTTTCTATTTAAACTCTGGCTAGCACAATGGGTTGCCAAAGCCGATCTAGCGCTCTATCACACAGTGATCGACATTATCTCACTGTCGCTAATCCTAATGACGGGATTTCGCTCCTCTATGGTGGTGACCTACTCCCAGACCAAGCAAGATGTGGATATCACTAATATATTCCGCTACAGCTTGATCGCTATGGTACTACTGACATGGGGCTTAGTTTTACCCTATATCAAACACAAACTTCAGCTCAATGTAGAATATTTTCAATTGGTTGGGATTATTCTGAGTATGGGGCTCAAGGTCTATTTTACCAATCAAATTGCCATGTACCGGCTATATGCCATCTCCAATAGAGTCACTTGGTTAGAGCCGCTCGCGCAAGTGACTAGCTTTTTATTATGTTTCTATGGCTTAAAACAAACCGCCATTGCATCACTCTTTTACAGCATGACACTGTCATCGCTCATCGTTGCCTTATATATGTACTTAAAACGGCGCAAAGATATTGCCACTCCGCCCTTAAGTGCAGTGCATTTTGATACGGGTTTACGCAGTTTTATGAAGAAAAGCCTGACGGCGTCCATGGAAGCGGGGGCCAGTATCTTGATGATTTACATCACCGTACTGCTGACTATTGCCTATTTCAGCATAGATGAACTGGGTGATTTCCAAGTGGTGGTGCGGCCGATGATCACTTACCTCACCCTGCTTTTTGTCTTTCCCATCTACCGGTTTGTACTGCCCGAAGTCGCAGTGTGCGTACGAGAAAAACGCTTTGACGAAGTCCAACAAATTAAATCATGGCTGACGAAAGTTTCTTTGTGGATCAGCGGTATTTTTTTTGTCGTTATGGTTTTTGCGAGCAAGCCGTTAGTCGCTTGGTTATTCCCCGAGCAATACATTAAAGCGGCCCCAGTATTAATGCATTTCTCCATGTTTTTTATATTTATGATGCTCAATGGCTACCAGCTAGCTTATATCAAAGCTCATGGCTACTTTACTCAAAGCCTACTTATTCGCCTTGCTGGTATCGCAGTACTGGTCGGTACTTTCTACGCTTACCGCCTGTATACGGAGAATGTCGTCGCGGTGATTTTAGCCTTAGGCACGGGCTATTTGATGATGTATCTCATATCTAAACTAATTGAAAGACGCATTCAACAAAGCCTTAACAACGGCGAAAATGCTTAAAACAATAAAGGAAATGACAGGTTTCAACTAAAAAGGCATCCCAGAGGATAGTCTGGAATGCCTTAACAGGAGACAGCATGTCAGCTTATAATTTAGCGCCCATCGAGCATGCGACCAATACCACCAAGCACAGAGCCTTCACCGCGATCACTGCCACCCGCTGATGGGGCATGGGCGATAATACGGTCCGCCATACGTGAGAATGGCAAGCTTTGTAGCCAAACCGTCCCGTGGCCTTTGAGTGTGGCTAAAAACAAACCTTCACCGCCAAAGACCATAGACTTTAATGAGCCTGCACGCTCTATGTCGTAATCAATCCCTGAGGTAAATGCAACAAGACAACCTGTGTCAACTCTTAAGGTTTCACCTTTTAGTTCTTTTTTCACTAAGGTGCCCCCCGCATGGATAAACGCCATACCATCGCCCTGTAGACTTTGCAGAATAAACCCTTCACCACCGAAAAATCCGGTACCTAAGCGGCGATTAAATTTCATCGTCACGCGTGTACCTAAAGCCGCAGCCAAAAAACTGTCTTTCTGACAGATAAGCTCACCACCATGTTCGGCCAAGTCGATCGCTAGGATAGTGCCAGGATAAGGGGCGGCAAAAGCGACTTTACGTTTTTGATTGCCTTGGTTGGTAAAGTGAGTCATAAAAATGCTCTCACCCGTCAATGCCCGTTTACCCGCGCCCACCAACTTGCCAAAAAAGCCTGACTCAGGCTCAGAGCCATCGCCCATTTTGGCCTCAAAGCTAATATCTTGCTCTAGATAATTCATCGCGCCCGCTTCAGCGACCACGGTTTCGTTGGGATCGAGTTCCACTTCAACCAACTGCATACTGTGGCCGATAATTTCATAATCCACTTCATGACAACGTCTAGACATACTGTTCCCCTTAACTGTCAGTTCCTTGTTACTATCCTTTAGATTGACCCCGATGGACGACTCTTTACCTATCGCGGCTCAATTTCACTCTTCATCTCGACCCTAATCTAGATCTAAGCTCAATCTGAATTTAGGCCTTATTTTAACTCTCAATCTAAACCTTAATCTGACCTAGGCATTAATCTATGACATAAAATGTCAAAATGCGATTATTTTATGCGGTAACTTGTATCAAAAGATGACAAGCGAAGACTTATCAACCCAAACCCACACCATTAAACTGCTCAGCCTTAGCAAACTCCTCTAATATCAACTCGGTAAAAAGTTGTCCCGCACGGCCTAACGGACGCTCTAAGGTCGAGACGAGCTGTGGAATAAACGTAAAACGACTGCCACCGACGAAGTCGATTTCAACTAATTCGCCCTTAGCTAACTCTTCTTGCACTAAAAAGTCCGGCAACCAGCCAAAACCTAAGCCTTTTAACAAGGCGTTCTTTTTCATGATAAAGCCAGAAAGATAAAACACTTTATCGCCGCCAAATTGCATTTCATCGCGGTAACTTTTATTGGGTGAAGAGTCTTCGATAGTTAATTCCACATGTTGCTGCAGCTCAGACAAACTAATTTCGCGAATAAAAGATAAAGGATGCGAAGCACTGGCCACCAGTACGCTAGTAATTGCAGGCAACGGCTGCGGATGATAGTAGGGGCCAGTGCGATAATCTTTCACTAACATCAAGTCAGCATTATCACGCTCGAATCTGTGTTGTACACCGCCTAAAAACTCCATATTCAGCTGAATTTTAGTGGGGATCTGATGTTCAGCCATACGCTTTAAGGCCGTCATGATAGGCTCCATCGGTAAGGCACCGTCTATCACTAGCTCTAGCTTTGGCTCCCAGCCTTCACTGAAACGACTGGCAAGATGTTCAATGTTTGCAAGGTGTTGCAGTAACCTTTGTCCCTCGGCCAAAATCACACGGCCCTCTTGCGTCAGCTCAGCACGATATTGCTCACGGCTAAAAAGCGGCACGCCTAAGTGCTCTTCTAACTTTTTAACTTGATAACTCACCGCCGATTGCGCTTTGTGTAATCGCTCCGCCGCCTTGGCAAAACTGCCCTCTTCCACCAGCACTTGCAGCACATTAAAAGCATCAATATCGATGCGCATGGTCACTCCTTGGCTCTAATGAACATGTCACGGAAACACTACGATTCGTAAAGATTAGAATACCATCTAATTTTTAGATTGAGATAACGGATTTATTATTCTTTTTTTTGTTCATTCAAGCAACTAAATTGATAACAAGATCACATAACCATAACGACAAGCGAAGTAGAGCTAATCTCACGCCGCTGTAAAAACCAAGGATCCTCCATGCCATTTTATGTGAAACAAGGCCAGATTCCCCATAAGCGCCATATCGCATTTGAAAAGGAAAACGGCGAGCTTTACCGTGAAGAGTTGTTCTCAACCCATGGTTTTTCCAATATTTATTCCAATAAATATCACCACAACATGCCAACCAAAGCATTGGAAGTGGCGCCCTACAGCCTAGGCCATGGTGCCAATTGGGAAGATTCGCTGGTCCAAAACTATAAACTCGATTCCCGCGACGCCGACCGTGAAGGTAATTTTTTCAGCGCCCGTAACAAGATTTTTTATAACAATGACTTAGCACTGTATACCGCCAAAGTCACCGCTGATACCGACGATTTTTACCGTAACGCCTATGCCGATGAAGTGGTTTTTGTCCACGAAGGCGAAGCCACACTCTACAGCGAGTACGGCACGATTAAGGTCCAAAAGTGGGACTATCTCGTGATCCCACGTGGCACCACTTATCAGCTTAAATTCAACGATTACAGCAATGTGCGACTTTTCGTCATCGAGTCATTCTCTATGGTGGAAGTGCCTAAGCATTTCCGTAACGAGTATGGTCAGCTATTAGAATCGGCACCTTACTGCGAGCGCGATTTGCGCGTACCTACATTGCAAGATGCTGTGGTTGAGCGCGGCGCCTTCCCCTTAGTGTGTAAGTTTGGCGATAAGTACCAACTCACCACACTTGAATGGCATCCCTTTGATTTAGTGGGTTGGGATGGCTGCGTTTATCCTTGGGCATTCAACATTACCGAATACGCGCCAAAGGTAGGCAAAATCCATCTACCTCCTTCTGATCACTTAGTCTTTACCGCCCATAACTTTGTGATTTGTAACTTCGTACCGCGCCCCTACGATTTCCACCCTAAATCGATTCCGGCGCCTTATTACCACAACAACATAGATAGCGACGAAGTCTTGTATTACGTCGATGGCGACTTTATGAGCCGCACGGGCATTGAAGCGGGTTACATGACCTTACATCAAAAAGGTGTGGCCCACGGACCACAACCGGGCCGAACTGAAGCCTCAATTGGCAAAAAAGAAACCTATGAATATGCAGTGATGGTGGACACGTTCGCCCCACTGAAATTAACCGAACATGTACAAAATTGCATGAGCAAAGACTACAACCGCTCTTGGCTAGAAGACTAGCCCCAAGCCACCAGCACTCCCATGCGGGAGTCATTAGAGTGACGGCGTGTTGCACTAAAATAACGAGGAAAACAACATGGCAAGCGAACTAAATCCACTGGGCCTATTAGGTATCGAATTCACTGAATTCGCCAGCCCTGATACTGATTTTATGCACAAAGTCTTTATCGACTTTGGTTTTTCTCTGCTGAAAAAAGCCAAGAACAAAGACATCCTATACTACAAACAGAATGACATTAATTTTCTGCTCAACACTGAGCGCGAAGGTTTCTCAGCTAAGTTTGCTAAATCCCACGGCCCAGCCATTTGTTCTATGGGCTGGCGTGTAGAAGATGCCGGTTTTGCCTATCGCGTTGCCGTTGAACGTGGTGCAAAACCCGCCGATGATTCCAACAAAGATCTGCCTTATCCTGCGATTTACGGCATTGGCGACAGCTTAATTTATTTCATCGACACCTTTGGCGCAGATAACAATATCTATGCCGCTGATTTTGAAGATTTAGACGAGCAAGTCATCACCCAAGAGAAAGGCTTTATCGAAGTCGATCACTTAACCAACAACGTCTACAAAGGCACAATGGAACATTGGGCTAACTTCTATAAAAACATTTTTGGTTTTACTGAAGTGCGCTACTTTGACATCAGCGGCGTACAAACCGCGCTAGTGTCCTACGCCCTGCGCTCACCCGATGGCAGCTTCTGTATCCCGATCAACGAAGGTAAAGGCAGCGATAAGAACCAAATCGATGAATACCTGAAGGAATACAATGGCCCAGGTGTGCAACATTTAGCCTTTAGAAGCCGCGATATCGTTAAATCTCTGGATGCGATGGAAGGCAGCTCAATCCAATGCCTAGACATCATCCCTGAATACTACGACACCATTTTCGACAAGTTGCCTCAAGTGACTGAGAATCGTGAGCGCATCAAACATCACCAAATTTTGGTGGATGGTGATGATACAGGCTATTTATTGCAAATATTTACTAAAAACCTGTTTGGACCGATTTTCATCGAAATCATCCAACGTAAGAATAACTTAGGTTTTGGTGAAGGCAACTTTACTGCCCTGTTTGAATCAATTGAACGGGACCAAATGCGCCGCGGCGTACTGTAAGTATTCATCCTGCTAATAAAAAACGGTACGCACTGCGTACCGTTTTTCTTTCTACGAATATCTACATCGCCATCTAAATCACCATCAGCTTTGACACCAATCACTCGGCTTTAACTTTCCTACGCTAGTCCATATCGATAGGTTTGATAACCTTACAAGGGTTACCCGCCGCCACACAGTTCGACGGAATGCTCTTATTCACGACACTACCAGCACCGATGACACAATTATTACCAATGGTCACACCGGGTAGTACAGATACGTTTCCGCCTAGCCAGACATTATTACCGATTTGAATTGGCGCGCCGTATTCCGTCGTTTGCCGCGCAATGGGATTAATAGGATGTGTTGCGGTAGAAATCATCACATGGGGACCAAACATCACATTATCGCCAATCGAGACGGAGCAAACATCTAATATGGTTAGATTATGATTGGCGTAAAATTGTTTGCCAATATGGATGTTATAGCCGTAATCGCAAAAGAAATTAGGCTCAATATGGGCGCAGTGTTGAATATCAAGCAGGCCACGAAGATGCTCCATTCGGGCATCAAGCAAAGTCGGTTCGGCCAGATTAAACTGATGACAAATGGATTTCGCCCGCATCCGCTCAGCCAATAACTCATCATCCCAAGCCTTATAGGGCTGGCCCGCCAACATTTTTTGTTTCTCAGTCATCGTATTGTCAACATTCAGTCCATGATGACCTAACCCTAACAATCGATTGATGAAAGTTCAAGAACTGCCTCATATGCTCTTGAATGAACTACCCGTCTTGCTGACAGAACATTTAGCTAATAGCCAATGTGAGTCACATTCAAGCATTAAATCTCAATCGAGACAAAGGTCATTGCCTTTGTTCGTCATCACAATAGAGTTCTGCAAATAAATACACTAGACACAAACTGTTCAGCGGCATGACAGGATTTGTCCAAATCATCCGGCTGTGACGCCCTGCTTCACCGAAGATTTCAAGCAATAAATCCGAAGCCCCATCGAGTGCTTTAGGATGTTCAAAGCAAGATTGATGCACATTTAGCACTCCTTCCAAGCGGTAAATTTGTTTTATCCGCGAAAGCTCACCGCAAGCCTGTTTCAATTGGGCAATGGCATTTAGGGTCGCAAGACGACAGGCAGCGTAGCCTTCGCTCACAGTATGATCTGCGCCCAATTGTCCTTGATACTGAAGCTCGCCCTCTAAATAGGGAAACTGACCCGAGGTCATTAACTGACTGCCAACAATTGAATAGGGTTCATAATTTCCAAGAGCCGCAGCAACCTCAGGTAGTTCAAGCCCAGCGGCCACTAGCCGCGATTCAGGAGTGATCATCATAATGTCACCTCCTGAGATGAGACATTCGCAGGATTAAGCAGCGGGGCTAACCACGTCGTCAAATGCTGAGGATTGACTGTCAGCCAGTTCGCAGCGGCCTCATCTTCCGTCATTCCTTGTCGATTAACCGCATAATCGAGTTCTGCAACCATTTGATTCGATAATACTATGTTATCAAGTACCTGAATTTGTGCGGGCGAGAAATTAACCGCTAACTCGCGTTCACGGGCGAGCAATACCGCTTTATCTTTTCCCCCGAGTAAACCTTTAGGGTCCTGAAGATCGCGAATGCCGTATTGATGATGTAAAAATTGTGGATGCCACAAAGGAACGATCACCCAATCGTTTACCGCCACAGCAGATTCAAAAGCGGCGACACAGTCGGCCTGAGTGCCAGTTCTAAATTGATAACCCGCCGCCGTTAATCCATATTGCGCCATGATATTTTTAGAAAATCGCGTGATCCCCGCCCCCTCACCAATCCCTTGAATGATGGGCCGCATACGTTGCTGCACGTTAGGTTTGAGTAAATCCTCAATGCTCGATACTTGCTCAACAGGCACATAATCGGGTACGCCCCAGAGCGCATAGGGTCCATAATGTAGCCCGAGTTGCCGCGTAGCAACTCGCTCTTCGACACCTTGTCGATAAATCCCGTGGCTATGGGGCAGCCATGCTGAACACAGCATATCCACTTTGCCTTCACCTAGCTGCTCAAAATTAGCCTCGTGCAATGCATAGCTTCGTTGCACCTCTTTACCCATAATCCCTATCACATGGGTCACCACAGCGGCGGTGACGCGATGAAAACTTAAGTCTGTCACTCCCATGCGAATCATCGGCTTACCCTGTGGGCTCTCCATATTTGTACTCGTATTCAATGAATTCATACCCATCACACCTCGAGGAAATAATGCCAATGATGCCAAACTGCCCAATCCCAGCGTTTGCAATAATTGCCTTCTGAAGACATTAATCTCCGCCATGTTCAGGCTCCTTGGTGTCTAAAATAGTGAGCCTATCCATCACAATTCCTACGATGGCGTTATCCTTTGCATAGGGGAATATCATCTCTACTTTGATGCCATTCGGATCTTCAAGAAACAACTGATGTTCACCAATCTCAGGCACAATTCGTTCCTCAAAAATCATCCTCTGCTGGCATAAATGCTGCTGCATCTGGTGTAAATCCGTACCACGAAACGACAAATGGTCAACACGTCCCGAGCCATAAATATTTCTGCTTTCCCCTAAGTAGGCATCTAGCGCTTGATCGCCCGCTTCCACCAAATGCAAAATGGGCTTATTTGAGGCATAGAGCCAATGTCCAGGAAAACCAAACTGTGGCCGCCAACCTAATTTCAATCCAAGGATAACTTGATAAAACAACAGCGTTTCAACCAGTTTGGGTGTTCTGATGGTAAAGTGATCCAATCCGATTATGTTCATATTGTCATCCTCTGGCAGTACTGACTCGGTATAACCAAGTGCGAATCCAAACCGTTTTAATCCGCAAAAATCGTGTGAATAAATTCAGTTAAGATAAGCACTTGACGTAAGGTTATAAGATTAATTGTTAAGGTTAATTACCACGAACGCCCGCCGCTAACGGCTTAAAACGGAAAATATAATAAGGTGGACTGTTTTCAGCTTTGCCATTGTTTAATGGTGCCGATAACGGTAATTGCGCAGCCCCAGAGTACAAATAACCTTGCTTGCCATAACTCACACCGTCGGGCCAAACCATACGTTCATCATGGACATAAGTGCGATACTGGCGAGAATCAGCAGGGATCACACCAATGGCCCGCTCTCCCACTTCTGTTAGATACAAATTATTCGCTTCATCAATACTTAAGCCACCGTTGTCGGGCTTATCGGCATAAGCCTCCACTTTGGCAGAGAGTGCCGCAGGCGTTAACGAAGGATTGATGAGATCTGTCATCCGCACACGGTAAACTTTGTCTTTATTCATCGGGGCAAAGTAGAGCCATGTTTGGGTTTTATCTAAAGCAATGCCATCGGCACCCACATAGACTTCAATCTGCTTTCTACCTTTTGAGTCCTTATCGATAATCAGTGGCCGCTGTAAGTCTGGCATCACACTGTTATCACCCTGTAATAGGCGCCGACTTTTCCCTGTATTTAAGTCCACAACCACCAGCGCAGCCTTTTCACCAATGGGACCCGTGCCAATCCCCTCATCGGCAATCACAATCGCTTGATGTCGAGATGAGATAACAAAGTCATTATGTTGTGACTCAGGAAGAGAGACTGGCGCGGGCAAATGAATAATGCGATCTAATTGGTTTTTCTTGGTATCCCACGCCACTAATTTAGGCTCAATACGTGGCGCCTGCTGGCCAGAGTCTAATAGCCAAACTCTGTCTTGATCGTCGGTTCGCAGCCCCAACACCCAATTAAGGCAAGTGTCAGGTTCTTTCGCTTTGCCCTGCGGATCATGGCATTGCTGCCAATCCGAATTAGGAAATGGCTTAGTACTACCATCCGCTAAAAGCTCTGCCACCTTAATGTTAGGTTGATAGAAAGGGTGATAACTGAAAATCAATCGATCATCTGATGTGAAAGTAATACCGCCCACAGCCCCATCAAGTTCGGCAAAGACTTCCATTTTTGCCAGCGGCTCAGTCTGTGTCGCCCATGAGTGAGAACACAACAAACTGGTTGCCAGTAGAGTAAAAGCCTTTGATAAAATTGGGTATGTAATGCGCTTAGATAATATGGTCATCTTCATTCCTCCTAACGTGGGCCAGCTAAAAGCGTTAAACTTGCTTCGCCTAATCTATGCTGCCAAAGATAGAATCCCACCAAAGCGGGTGTTGATCCCTTGTCTATCGGCAACTGCGCCACATCCAAAGCATGCACTGTCCATACATAACTGTGTTCACGTCCCTCTGGTGGACAAGGTCCAAAGAATCCAGGTTTACCTAAATCGGTATTAGCTTCAATGGCACCACTGGGTAGCGCTCCGCCATTCACACCACCTGCGAGAGTCGACACCGGTGCCGGAATGTCATACACAACACGGTGCCAAAAACCACTGCCAGTAGGCGCATCTTTGTCATATAAAGTGACAGCAAAGCTCTTGGTACCGGCAGGTACATTTTGCCAAGTTAAACGCGGCGCAATATTTTCGCCCGAACAACCAAATTGATTCCAATAATACTCAGGAGGAAACCTTGAATTATCAGCTAAATTACTTTCGAGACTAAACGCAGAGGCACTGTCGTCAGCCATAACGTAATTAATACTGGCAGCCAAAGCGACAGTCACCAAGAGAGTCTTTTTAAAAGAGGAGAAATAAGGCGATTTCATAATGTGCTGAACCCATTTTTGAACTGTCCTAGAACAGTCATTAACCATTGATTTGAGAATGTGGGTTAGCATATCAATCAAATTATGATTGATAAGGCGCATTTGGTTGATATGAGTTTCAAAAAATATTGGATAATCTCAACATGCTTCTCAGTTATTTTTAGGTTATGGTACTTTCAGCAAAAATAATGCAAAAAAGTAACAGCCAAACGACTAAGATATGTTCGTAACACAATAATATAACGAGGATTCGCTATGATTAAAGCGGCTTATCAACCTTGGTTTCCCGTGAACAGAAACCTAAAGCCACACCCGAACCTGAGTTGCAGATTAGACCATTTATCTTTAACCATACTGTGGCAGGAACTTGATAACGATGCATTCACGATGGAATTATATTTCCCTACGATATCAGGAATACAAGTAATTGATGAGTCAAGTTATCAAACCTTCTTAGATAACATAAGTGATATTCAACATGATGATAAATGCAATACGCCATTCCCTATTGATTCAGATTTAAATATCACGAATCAATCCAATGCCGATTATTTTTCTTTACCTTGGCCAATATGGAAGTCGGTAAAAAATGCACGCCGCCCTTATTATGGTGAATTAGGCGAACATATTTACCAAGACCTATACAGTTATTATATAGTGGGCGCCGATAGTGTTTACTTGATCGATACTGATGTAGAACCTACAGTCAATGTCTTATCTTGTTAACTATGAAGTTAATCGCTGTTAACCGAACAACTGCAGAATTAATCACAATGGGGTTAGTGAGCATATTGTTAATAATAACTACAATATGCTTTTTGCGTGAAATATCGCCAGCCAACACAACCGATTACATTTAAAGAGAGCAAGTTCAAAATAAGCAGATTGGCTAAATCCGCCGTTTTCATTACACTATCGATCTTCTCATCTTCACCCAAGAATGACCAAACCATGCCTGATTTTGCCTTACTCGCTGTGTTTATCCCGACTTTTTTCTTTGTTTCTATCACTCCGGGCATGTGCATGACACTCGCCATGACACTGGGTATGAGCATAGGTGTGCGCCGCACCCTGTGGATGATGTTGGGTGAACTGGTAGGCGTGGCGTTAGTGGCCACGGCCGCCGTGATGGGCGTTGCCAGTATCATGCTCAACTATCCCGAAATCTTTCAAATCTTCAAATGGGTTGGCGGAATTTATTTAGGCTATATCGGCGTACAGATGTGGCGCGCGCGCGGCAAGATGGCCATATTAAGTGATGATGACACTAACCCCAGAGCCAGCAATTTCACCTTGATCTCTCAAGGCTTTATTACCGCCATTGCCAATCCTAAAGGTTGGGCATTTATGGTGTCGCTATTGCCCCCTTTTATCAATGCCGAGCGCGACGTCGCGCCGCAGCTCCTCGCCTTACTGAGCATTATCATGGTGACCGAATTTACCTCTATGCTCGCCTACGCCAGTGGTGGCAAAAGCCTGCGCATCTTCTTGAGCCGTGGTGATAATATTCGCTGGTTAAACCGCATTGCGGGCAGCCTAATGATAGGCGTAGGAGTTTGGTTAGCCATGAGCTAACGGTTTGAACTAACCGCTTAAATGTAACCCGTTCTACCTAAAATGAGCCCAATAAAGTCCTGTTAACGCGGTCTTTATGAAGGCGCTTTTTTGTAGGGCAACACATCCTGCATCTGCGCCATATATTGCTGCATTTGCAGTGTTTCTTGCTCAACAAAGTCGGCAATCGCCGCCTTAAATCCCAAATGGGCGATGTTATTGTAGGAATACATTGCTACGGGTTCAAAGCCACGCAGCACCTTATGTTCCCCCTGCGCGCCCGCATCAAACACTTGAAACTCATGTTCAATACAATATTGAATACCTTGATAATAACAGGCCTCAAAATGTAAACCGTCGAGCTCAACCGTCGTCCCCCAATAACGACCATATAAGCATTTCTGCCCTCGGGTATTCTCACCTTTTAAATACAAGGCGCCAGCGACCATCTCACCCTTTGCATCTTCAACCACCAAGAGTAGGACTTGCGCAGCGAGTTGTGCCCCCAACTGCTGAAAAAAGGTTGGCGTTAAATAGCCGCGATGACCGGAGCGCTTAAGGTAAGTTAATTGATAACATTGGATAAACGTCTGCCATTGCGAAGCGGTGATCTGCTCCCCTTCGACAAACTGAAACTTAAGATTAAAAGGCTGTAACTGCACCCGCTCCTTCAAGATATTTTTACGCTTACGGGAACTAAAGCCCGCCAGAAAATCATTAAAATCCCGATAACTGCGATTATGCCAGTGGAACTGCGTGCCTAAGCGTTTTAACAGCGAATTTGGCAAACTTTCAAATAACGGCGTTTGTGTTGGGGTAACAAACAGGCTGTGCCATGAGGAAATCGGGTTATCGCCCAGCCCTGGCTGATTAAGAATAGCTTCCTCAAGTACGAGATTATCCTGCGCTGATATTAGTCGGCGATTCAATGTCAGCAGCAGTAATGCCGCCACGCGCAGTTGTTCGGCGCGATCTAATGCGGGATGAATGCCCATCCGTTGACCTTGCACTGGGGTAAAAGGGATCGCATTCACCCATTTGGGATAGTAATCGAGCCCATGGCGCTCATAGGCTTCGGCCCACGCCCAATCGAACACATACTCACCGTAGGAGTGGGATTTTTGGTACAAGGGCATGACGGCAATAAGTGGAAACTGATTGAAGTGCTTAGCAGTTTGCACACTGATAAACCCTCCTTCAGCCAAAGGCGACAAGCTTTTATCCTTACTGTCGACATTATTTAATGTGTCACCCGCATCGAACACGCATAAATGTCGAGGCGTCCAACCGGTTGCAGTGCAGGCAGAGCGGCTTTGCTCGAGTGCCAACAGAAACTCATGGCGGCAAAAGGGATTCGCCTCACCCATGGCGGCATTCCACGCACTGGCCGAAATATCCGACATTGAGCTCGCAAAAGCCAAGATAAGCTGTCTCATTGGGTAAATTATCGTCCTTTACTGGTGTGAACAAGTATACGAGGTTGCAATTAAGCCTAATTCTCGGCACATTGCATAGTCATAATTAAAATAAATTCAGGATTGAGTATGCGTCCAACAAGACCTTTTAGACCTCTTATTCTCGCCATTGCGATGGCGCTTCCCTTACTATCATCTCCCAGTCTGCTTGCCGATGAATCGCCAATTTTCAGCCAGATGGCCACCGCACAACCTGTGTGGGCTAAGCATGGCATGGTCGCAAGCCAAGAAACTCTCGCCAGTCGCACCGGCGTTGAGATCCTAAAGCAAGGCGGTAATGCGGTTGACGCCGCCGTGGCTGTCGCCTTCAGTTTGGCAGTCACCTTACCCCGTGCTGGCAATATCGGCGGCGGTGGTTTTATGCTGGTGCATATTGCCAAAGAAAACAAAACCATCGCTATCGATTACCGTGAAATGGCGCCGTCTAAAGCCAAGAAAAACATTTTCCTCGACGAAAATGGCGACGCAGTTGAAAAACTAAGCCGCGAACACGGTCTTGCCGTGGGTGTGCCAGGTACTGTGATGGGCATGAGCTTAGCCCTTGAAAAATATGGCACTATGACACTCGCCCAAGTCGCCGCGCCCGCGATTAAAATGGCGCAGGAAGGCATTAGCGTAACGCCAGATCTTGCCCAATCCCTTGCAGGCCTCAAACGCCGCATGACCCAATGGCCAACCACGGCCGCTATCTTCTACAAAGCTGACGGCAGTGACTATCAAGTGGATGATATTCTTAAACAACCTGAACTTGCCCATTCGTTAAGTCTTATCGCTGAAAAAGGCACCAAAGGATTCTACGAAGGTGAAACCGCCACTAAGCTCATCAATGCGGTGAAAGACGCTGGCGGCATTATGACCTTAGACGACCTTAAAAATTATAAGGTTGTGGAACGTGAACCCGTGCGCGGCGAATACCGCGGTTACCAAGTTGTGTCTATGCCACCACCATCATCGGGCGGCGTGCACATCATCGAAATGCTCAACGTATTGCAGCAATTCCCGATAGACAAACTCGGCCACAATACCGCGCAAACGATTCATCTGATGGCAGAAACCATGAAATACGCCTATAGCGATCGCAGCGAATACTTAGGCGATCCCGACTTTTATAAGGTACCCATCAAAGCATTAACCAGTAAGGACTACGCCCACAAAATCGCCAGCCAAATTGCGATGAATAAAGCTACACCGAGCGCTGAAATCAAGCCCGGCAAGCTCGCCCCCTATGAGAGCGATCAAACCACTCACTTCTCGGTAGTCGATAAATGGGGTAACGCTGTCTCTAATACTTACACCTTAAACTTCAGCTATGGCTCAGGTTTAGTGGCGAAGGGAACAGGGATTCTGCTCAATAACGAGATGGATGATTTCTCTGCCAAACCCGGCGTGCCAAACGGCTACGGTTTAGTAGGCGGTGATGCCAATGCGGTCGAGGGCAATAAACGCCCACTCAGCTCAATGAGCCCAACAATAGTAATGAAGGATGGCAAACCCTTCCTCGTCACTGGCAGTCCAGGTGGTTCGCGCATTATCACCACCACACTGCAGATCATCATGAATGTTATTGATCATGGATTGAATATCGCGGAAGCCAGTAATGCGGCGCGGGTTCACCATCAATGGCAACCCGATGAATTGCGAGTCGAGTCCAGCTTTAATCGCGATACCATTTCCCTGCTCGAAGCCAAAGGACACAAAGTGAAAGTACAATCCGCTATGGGCAGTACGCAATCAATCATGGTGACCGAACAAGGGATTTTTGGCGCGTCTGATCCACGCCACTCGGGTAGCGAAGCCATCGGCTACTAGCATCTCCATGATGCTAATGTTAGTGAAAGAGATGAGTGTAAAGAGATGAGTGAGAGAAATAGGTGGATGAGATAAAAGGATTTATGACCGATTCGATATAGGTCATAAACCCTGAGTAAAGCTTGTCCTTCCACTCAACGAATGCAAACTCTCGCTTAAAAAAGCCCTGCTATACATCACTGTATAAGCAGGGCTTTTTATTATTTTTAATTACACCTTATCATGCTGATTTACATTAACTTTTAATTTGATGAAGCGACAGGTGAGTCATGAAGTATCTACTGAGACCTAACGCACTTATGTACAAAATCCATTGCTAAACTGTAATGTCAGTTATTGGGATCTTAGCGTTGGCTGGTATCCACTCATATAGGCTTGCCATGGCATTCACTCTCCGACTCGCAGCCAGTCCGTCCGTGGATGCTCGACCGCCCCATCCATGGGGCGGACGGTCGTCTCGCTAATCACCATGGCTCACCTTTTTGGCACTAGTGTAACCTGTCTGTATGAAGGAGATACCCTGAACGCTTTTGGACAAAAAGCTGCTGAGTGCTGACGCTAATTGGGGGAACCAAAATTCATGGCAGCACGAGGTCAATTGGAACGCTTTGTTAGCTTTTCGAACTCAAGCTCAAATCTTTCCGAGCTAGTGTGGGCTTGATAAATTTGAACATGGGAAAGTTTGGGATTTGACTCAATTTTTTCTATTATTTCATCTTTATCCGATTCTGAAACTCGGCAACCTAAATAAATAGATTTAATTGAGTGCACGGGTACTTTATATAAAAAAACTGTCGAAGGATCTTCAGAAATCTCTTGTAAAAACTCATGAATAATAGCATCAGCCATAGATAGCTGCATTTCTTCTGCAGAAACGTATTCTTCGTCATAAGGGAATGAACTACTCATCTCGGCTAACAATGGTTCTTTTACATTAATCATATACATATTATTAGCAATGAATTTTCGTTGAAGAACCTCAGGGCTATACATATTATCCTCTATTGAAGATAAATAACGTTTATGAACAATAATCCTATCAGCTGTAACTAATGGCAGAATTATCCGATGCTCTTTTTCATATATCCATTCTTCACTTTTTACAAGAAAATGTTCTAATACACTATCAAATCCTTTTATATTAGGTCGCAAAGAATTATATCGAACTCGTTGAACTGCTCCTGCATTTATTTCTGATTTTAGCTTTGCATCATTTTCATCTAAAACTTCTTCGTCTAATTCTTCATCGAACTTTGTTAATATAGGGCTTTTATAAGATTCAAAAATCGGATTGTCTGTATCAAATTCTATAACAATACCCTTATGCTGGTCAGCGTAATGAGACCACATCAAAAGATTATTATTCGTCTCTGATAATGAAATAACTGCATAGTCAAAATAAGAATTTTCAGAAAGCGTTTCAAAGTCAAGTTTGCTTAAATTAGATCCCTTGATCTTAAAGCTTGGTCGTAGTTCAAATGGATCATTTAAAGCATACTTTTGACTAGCTCGTAATAAAAAGTTATCAAAGAACTCCAATCTCAACGGTGTATATTTATATATTTTGTTAAGCACAAAGTCTCCTTGAAGCTAACGTCTTAGTATTTATGCGCTGTTTGCAGGGCATAAATCGCTTGTTGGACTTGGCCGCTGCCACATCCATGTAAATGGGTATAAATGATGCTATAGGAATTTGCTTTTTTGCGGAAGCGGTTTTTTATACAGTTTGATGGGTAATCACTTGATATCGTTTTAGCTTTCTCATTTTTCGCACTTATTTTTTGCTGATGAATCGCTATCTAACGACTCAAAACTCCAAGGAATACACCTCCCCTCGGAGTTGCCGCAGGGCGAATAGAGCTCTTGATTTAATAAAGAGTGCGTGAGTTCAGTCATGGATGACCGACTAGCTTTCGCAGGTGCAGGGACGCATCCTTCGGAAGCGATAGCAAATTTTCAGATGAGCACAAGGGGCTCTCAACTCCGTTGGGGGGCGTCATGGAGCATCCAAGGAGGATAGGACGAGCAGTCCTCCTTGCTCGACTCTTAATTAAACATCAGGGGGTGAAGCCCCACGACTTTGATTGTGATTAAAGAATTCAAACGAAGTTTGTAATGGTAGAGATCACTATTTCACCGCCGATAGCTCGATAAATGCTGCGGTGTACATTTTTAGGTTCAGCATAAATTGCTTATGGGCGATGAACTCTTTTTCGGTATGGCCTGTGTATTCCACGCCCAGCATCGCTGGGTCAAAACTTAAAGCAATGGGGAATAATTTACTGTTCGTTGAGCCGCCAATTGTAATGGGTTTAGGGTCGACTAAGCCAAGAAAACGTGCCTGAGACGCGATAATATCCCCGCCCAGTTTGCCATCATTTTTTGCTTAAAAGCCTGAAACAAAACATTTGTTACAAACTAAACACAAAATCGATGGAACCCCTAGTCCGATACATGTTAAACAGTCACATTAAGCTTAATTTAATGGTTTTAGCCGCACGTAGACTTCAATTTTTTCTTGAAATCCAAGGCCATCATCATGCAAACATCCATAACAATATCAACCTAACGGGGAACAAATAATGAAGGGACTAACCCTCAAACCGCAAGCCCTCACGCCACGCACTGCTAAGCTCACGCTAAGTGCCATCGCTTTCGCCTTAACATTGGGCGCCTGTAGCACACAACAACCCGATGCCAGTGTTCAAGCAAGTGCGGCGCCAAATGCAGTGTCAGCACAAATTATCAGCCAGAATGCGACTAATCCATTCTTTAAACCCTATGATACTTTTATGGAAATTCCGGCCTTCGATAAAATCAAGCCTGAGCATTTCCTCCCCGCATTTAAAGCGGGAATCGCCCAACAACACGAACAAATTCAAGCAATTGTTGATAATAAAGCCAAACCCACCTTCGCCAATACGATTGAAGCCATGGAGTTTTCTGGCGATCTAGTGACGCGCGTTTCTAACGTCTTCTTTAACCTGACGGGCGCGGATACGAATGAAGCATTGCAAGCACTCTCGAAAGAAGTGTCGCCTATGTTATCGTCCGCCGAAGACGATATTTTGCTTAATGACAAACTGTTTCAAAAAGTTAAAGCCGTCCACGACGCAAAAGACAACCTGAAGCTCAACACAGCCCAAGCCAAATTACTGGAAGATACCTATAAATCTTTCACCCGTGGCGGCGCTAACTTAAGCGAGCCAGATAAAACCAAACTGCGCGCGCTGAACGAAGAAATCGGCAAACTCAATTTAACCTTTGGTGACAATCTATTAGCCGAAACCAATGCCTTCGAATTAGTGGTTGATAGTAAAGCCGATCTCGCGGGTTTACCCGCAGATGTGATTGCCACAGCCTTTGAAACCGCCAAAAAACGTGGCCACGAAGGCAAGTGGGTATTTACCACGTCTCGCCCTTCTATTACGCCTTTTTTGACCTATGCCGATAATCGCCAGTTACGTGAAAAACTCTACAAAGGCTATATCGAGCGCGGTAACAACAATAACGCCAACGATAACAAGATTATACTCGCTAAGATTGCTGCCCTGCGTGCTGAACGTGCTCAACTGATGGGCTATAAAACCCATGCGGATTTCGTGTTAGAAGAACGCACAGCTAAAACACCAGAAAACGTCTACGGTTTACTCAATAAAGTATGGCCAGCGGCATTGGCCCAAGCAAAAACCGAAGTGGCTGATATGCAAGCCATGATTGACGCTCAAGGTGGCAATTTTAAGCTGCAAGCGTGGGACTGGGATTACTACGCCGACAAAATTCGTGTCGCTAAGTACAACTTTAACGAGCAACAAACCCGCCCGTATTTCTCCCTCGACAGTACATTAAAAGGCGTGTTCTACACGGCTAACCGTTTGTACGGTTTGACCTTTAAAGAACGTACCGACTTACCCAAATACAATGCCGAAGTCCGTACTTGGGAAGTTTACGATAAAGACGGCAAACTGATGGCCATCTTTATGGGTGACTATTTCACCCGTGACAGCAAACGTGGCGGCGCTTGGATGAACTCCTTCCGCAAGCAATACAATATGAATGGCGTTGATTCTAAACCTATTATTATCAACGTATTAAACTACCCTCGCCCAGCGGGTAATGAGCCAGCGCTGCTGACCTTCGATGAAGCCAGCACACTATTCCACGAATTTGGCCACGCACTACACGGCATGTTATCGAACGTCGAATATCGCTCACAGGGCGGCACCGCCGTACCTCGCGATTACGTTGAGTTCCCATCGCAAGTGAATGAAAACTGGATGACTCAGCCAGAAGTGTTAGCCCAATTTGCCAAGCACTACAAAACTGGCAAAGTGATCCCGCAGGAGCTAGTGCAGAAAATCCAAGCGGCCAGCAAGTTCAACCAAGGTTTTTCTACCGTTGAATACATGGCGGCCACTAAACTCGATTTAGATTGGCACACACTAACCGATACAACGCCAAAGGATGCGGCCAAGTTTGAGGCGGACTCGTTAGCGGCAATGGGACTGATTGAGGAAATTAGCCCACGCTATCGCAGCACTTACTTCTCGCATATTTTCGCAGGTGGTTATTCAGCAGGCTACTACAGCTACCTCTGGTCGGATATTTTAGGTGCGGATGCTTTCGAAGCCTTTAAAGAAAACGGCATTTTCGACAAGGCCACTGCGGATTCCTTCCGTAACAATATCCTTTCGAAAGGCGGCAGCGATGATCCTATGCTGATGTATAAAAACTTCCGCGGTAAAGAAGCCGGTATAGAGCCGCTACTACGTAGCCGCGGATTACTGGCCGAGTAACATAACATCATCCCTCTAAATTGAAGTTTGAAATATCACCAACAGGGAGCTAACACTCCCTGTTTTTATTTTACTGATACCAAATAGGGAAATGGCGAGAAAGGTCAAGATGACAGAGTGCAGCTTGGCAGGTAACATCTTGGGAAAAAGATGTTACGGAACTTACGCCTAAACTTTTTAAACGCGGATTCGTAAAGGTGGTACGTTTCCGCTTCACATGTTAACCCACTATGATTCACCGCTTAGGCGGCATTAAATTTTCAATAGAGTTATATGATGAATATTGAGATGGTAGAAAAAGCAGATCATCTTAGTCTGCTCAATATTTGGGAAGCATCAGTGAGAGCAACCCATGACTTTTTAGCAGAAGAAGATCTACAGGAATTAAAGCCGTTGATCCTCGAACAATATTTTGACGCCGTTCACTTAAAGTGCGCTAAAAATGACAATGGAGAAATCCTCGGATTCTGCGGGGTACATGATGGCAATATTGAAATGCTGTTCATCTCACCTGACGCGCGCGGAAAAGGGATTGGTTCCATGCTAGCGACACATGCCATTAAAGAACTGGGAGCCACAAAGGTTGATGTTAATGAGCAGAATCAGCAAGCATTAGGTTTTTACCAGCATATTGGTTTTTCAGTAACGGGTCGCTCACCCGTTGATGGACAGGGTAAACCTTATCCGCTGTTGCATCTGGCGTTATATTCCATTGAGGGATTGTAGATGTATCCTGATTCAATCGATGAGAATAGGATTGGAGAGTATCCGGCGGAAACAAAATCAGGCGGCGGTTATTTCTATGATCAAGTACTAGAATATCGTGTTTGGTGCCGCCCTTGGCAAGGTGCTCCAGATGAATTTGATGGTGAAATCTACTATTACGCATTTCATACTTATAATGAGGCTCTTGAATTTTCGAATGAAACTGACGGGTCTGAAGCGCCTTTAGTACTTGTTAAACAGCTTGAATGGATTGATGAACCAGAAGCAGGAAAATTCATTCATAAAACAGGTGAACGCCTAACTGAATGGAGGGTTGAGTGGCTATTAGAGAGTCAACGTAAGGAGGACACTATTACTAACTTTATAAGTGACAATCAAACATAACAATTTAATCAATAAAAAATAGTTTAAGACTGTCTTTCGACAACATTCCAACAAACTATTTTGGAACTGTGATTAGGAGCGTTACCTGCAGATTTCCTTATCCTCTAAACCTCCTGTCTTGAAACAAAAAATGGTTAATAAATCCGCCCTGACATCAATAAAAAAGGCTTGTTAGGTTTCCCTAACAAGCCTTTAGCTTTTTACAATTAATCAATTAATCGACTAAACCGCGGCGCTTTAACAGTGCCTCTGTTGTCGGTTTTTTACCAGTAAAGTGAATATAATCTTGCATGAGATCTTCACTGTTACCTTTAGATAAGACTTCCTTACGGAATTTGTCACCATTATCGGCTTTTAAGCCACCTTGCTCACCCATATAGGCAAAGGCATCGGCGGCAAACACTTCGGTCCACAAATACGCGTAATAACCTGCGGAATAACCACCGGAGAAGGCATGGCTAAAGTAGCTCGATTTATAACGGGGTGGAATTGGCGCAAAATCAAGACCATGTTTAGCTAGCACTTGGTGCTCAAACTTCTCTACATCGCTAATTTGAGTATCGGCGCTGATAGAGTGCCATTCCATATCTAACAAGGCCGCTGACAGGTACTCAACGGTATCAAAACCTTGGCCAAACTTATTTGCCGCTAAGATTTTATCGAGCAGCGCCTTAGGAATTGGCTCACCCGTTTTATAGTGTTTGGCATAGTTAGCAATCACAGCAGGATCGATATTCCAATCTTCGTTAACCTGTGATGGGAACTCAACAAAGTCACGTGCGGTTGATGTGCCAGCCACGCTTGGGTATTTCACCTGCGAGAATAAACCGTGTATCGCATGGCCAAATTCATGGAACAGAGTGGTCACTTCATCGAAGGTCATTAGCGTTGGGCCATCGGCTGGCTTAGGAATATTAAGCGCGTTATAGACAACGGGCTTAGTGCCGAGCAGACCGCTTTGGGTGACGAACTCATCCATCCACGCGCCGCCGCCTTTGCCTTCACGGGCATAGGGGTCTAGATAGAATAAGCCAATAGAACTGTTATCTTTATCAAAGACTTCAAAGGCTAAAACATCGGAATGCCACACGGGTAAATCAGTACGCGGTTTTAAGCTGATGCCATACAATTTATGCATAGCGAAAAACAGCCCGTCTTTCAGCACAGTATTAAACTCGAAATAAGGCTTGATACTGCTTTCATCGAGGGAGTATTTCTCTTTACGCACTTTGTCGGCGTAGTAAGCCCAATCCCAAGGTTGCAGTTCAAAATCACCGCCCGCCTTTTTGATTTCAGCTTGAATATCAGCCGCCTCCACTTTGGCGCGAGCTAAAGCTTTTGGCGCTAAATCATCGAGGATTTCATACACAGCAGCAGGGGTTTTCGCCATTTGATCGGCAACCGCATAGGATGCCCAAGTATCGAACCCCAGTAAATTGGCTTTTTTAGCCCGTATTTGCGCCATTTTGACAATCAATGGACCATTGATTGCGACGGCTCTGTGCGCCGAGGTTTCCCATACTTTTTGGCGCAGTTCACGGTTGCTCAGGCTAGAAAGTACAGGTTGACGTGTCGTGTTGACTAACGTAATCAAATAGCCTTCTTTACCAGCAGCTTTAGCAGCCGCAGCTAAAGTAGCAATTTCGCTGTCGGATAAACCGGCTAACAGGGCTTTATCAGTCACAACAATCACATCATCTTTAAATGATTTTAAGCTGTTTTGTGAAAAGTCCGTCGCTAAGGTTGCAAGCTCAGCGTTAAAGTCGCGCATCTTAGCTTTATCATCAGCCGACAATTTCGCGCCAGCGCGGACAAACTGCTCATAGTAGTATTCAACTAAATGCTGATCTTCCGCATTTAGGCTGCTCTTTTGCTGGTATACGGCTTCAACGCGGGCAAATAAAGTCGGATCGAGATAAATATTATCGCGATGTGCAGAAAGCTTAGGTGCCAGATCCGCTTCAGTTTTCTGGAAATCATCATCAGAAATCAGACCTGCGAGATTAAAGAAGGTACGCGATACGCGCGTTAACAATTCACCCGAGGTTTCCATGGCGAGAATGGTATTGTCAAAACTAGCCGCCTGTTTGTTATTCACAATCGCAGCGATTTCTGCATCGTGAGCTTTAATGCCCTGCTCGAAGGCGGGAGCATAATCTGCGGACTGAATAAGATTAAATTGCGGCGCTTGATCTTGCAGTGGACTCTTGCTCAGCAGCACATTAGTTGCTTGCGCTTTAGCAGCGGATTGAGTCGCAACGGCATTTTTGGCTTCATTGGTGCTTACATCAGGCTTGTCTGAACAAGCGCCAAGTAACAATGCCGCAGCTACGGCTGTGGTAATAACGGACTTACGCATATTAACTCCCTTGGATGTTGCTGCCCTTTCGATTGTATTTTTAAGGTGAAAGGTGCGCGCAAACGGATTTTGGCTTTCGGTTTACAACAGTCTGTTTTAACGAACTTGTGTAGCTTCGTACGTCAATTTCGATGAACTACCTTAACAAGTTACGCGCATTTCAGCCAAGTTTTACCCGCCCAGAGCACAGCTAATTTGTATCACTTTATGTGTATTGCCCGTCTAAATAAGCCTATGCCAACGCTACGCTAAACCTAACTCACCTCAATCAAGCCAAGAGACATGTGAGCATAGGTGATTAACATTGGCTAAAATTTTATGTAAAAGAATTATTTAAAACAATTCTACTGAAATTTTACGTCAAATATCCCCGACATAGACAAGGGGCTGAGCAAATAAAATGCCATTCCAATAACAAATATTAATTCTTCTTAATAAACTGTTTACTGCAATTATTTAAACATTAATGCAACAAATAAACAGGCTAAACGGCTCACTATTTAGGCAGGCAAACCTTGAGTCACAATTTGAAACAGCTTTTATCCGATTAATGTCACATTCAGATCATCAAATGTCTTTATAATTCCCGCTCGTTAACTTAGCGGAAAATTAACCTAACAGTTAAATTACGCTGAATTAACGGGATGATGGGCATGTTCTTTTACGGAACATGCATTGGGGTCAAATAAATATAAATAGAGATAACTATGTTAAATAAGAAAATACTCGCAGTGATGATCACTGCCGCCCTTGGTGTAAGCGCCTGTAATTCTGATGACGACAAAGTCGTTCAAGCCGATTTACGGGTACTCGAAACCACAGATCTGCACACAAATATCATGGATTTCAACTACTACAGTGGCAAAAATGACCCAACTATCGGTCTAGCCCGTACTGCAAGCTTAATCCACGCTGCACGCAACGAAGCCAAAAACAGCGTACTCGTCGACAACGGCGATCTACTACAAGGCAGCCCAATGGGCGATTACATGGCTAAAGTTGGCCTGCAAATGGGTGATATTCATCCAGCCTATAAAGCCATGAACCTATTAGATTATGAAGTCGGTAATATCGGTAACCATGAATTTAACTATGGTTTAGATTTCTTAAATAAATCCATTAGTGGTGCAGATTTCCCTTATATCAACTCAAACGTTTATTGCGCCGACGATAATGGTTGCTGGAATGAGGTTAAAAAAGGTGAGCATTTATTCACCCCTTATATCATCAAACAAAAAAACATCATCGACAGCGAAGGTAATAATCAAACCATTAACATTGGTTATATTGGTTTTGTGCCACCACAAATTCTATTGTGGGATAAACAAAATCTGACGGGTAAAGTGACGGTCGAAGATATTATTGAAACCGCGAAAAAATATGTCCCCGAAATGAAAGCCAAAGGGGCCGATATCATTATCGCCATTCCTCACTCTGGCATTGGTTCAACGGAAAATCCTGGCGATCCTATGGCTGAAAATGCCACTTACGCTTTGACTTATGTTGATGGTATCAATGCGATTCTATTCGGCCACAGCCACTCTATCTTCCCTGATGCTAAGTATGCCGACTTACCCAATACCGACGTCACTAAAGGCCTACTGAACGGCGTCCCCGCTGTGATGCCAGGTCGTTGGGGTGATAACCTAGGGGTTGTTGACTTTAAACTTGAACGTAGAGATGGTAAATGGCATGTCCTTAGTGCGAAAACGCAAGCTCGCCCCATATATAATGGTGCAACTAAGGAAGAGTTAGTTAGCCAAGATCCCGCAATTAAAGATGCAGTCGCAGCCGAGCACCAAGGCACCCTCGCCTTTGTGGATGAACCTATCGGCGTTGCCGCAGCCGACATGTACAGCTTCCTTACCTTAGTGCAGGATGACCCTACGGTACAAATCGTTTCCGATGCGCAAATCGCTAACGTGAAAGCGAAATTACCTGCAGCATTAAAAGGTCTGCCAGTGCTATCAGCCTCCGCCCCCTTTAAAGCGGGCGGCCGCCACGGTACAACCAGTGATGCCGATCAATTTGTGCAAGTTGATAAAGGCCCACTGACCTTTAAAAACGCCGCCGATCTGTACCTATATCCCAATACTATGGTGGCAGTCAAAGCGACGGGCGCCGAATTGAAAGATTGGCTCGAGTGCTCAGCAAACCAGTTCAATCAAATTGACCCTGCAAAAACCACCCCACAAGGTTTAATCAACTGGGATGGTCATCCAACCTATAACTTCGACGTACTCGATGGCTTAACCTATAAAATTGATGTGACCCAACCAAGCAAGTTTGACCGCGATTGCGCAGTCGTTAATGCCAACGCAAACCGTATCGTTGATTTAAGCTATAAAGACGAAAACGGCAAAGTCATCACAGGTGAAGAATTTGCCGCGAAAGAGTTTATCGTTACCTCAAATAACTACCGCGCCTTCGGGGGTAAGTTTGCTGGTACGGGTAGCGACCATGTGGTACTTGAACTGCCCGATACTAACCGTGAAGCGCTAGCTGCTTATATCACAGCGCAATCTAAGTACAACGAAACCACGGGTAAGTACGAAGCTATGGTCAATCCAAGTGCCGATTACAACTGGGATTTCAAAACCATCACTACCAACGTCACATTAGACATTCGCTTCGAAACCCAAGACAGTGACAAAGCCGCTGCCTTTATCGAAGCCAATAAACAACGTGAAATGAAGAAGATAAGCAAGGATGAACTGGGTTTCGCCGTTTATAGCATCAATCTAACCAAATAAGCGTTCAATCCCGAGATATCATGCTAAAAAAGGCTCCTCGTGAGCCTTTTTTATTCCCTACCGATTAAATTAACGCTAATCTGCGCGCTATAAACAGTGTGTCGCCATTTAGTTCATCATGCTCCACACTAAAGGTTAAACCTGCTTTGTGTCGCCAAATATCTGCCTTAGTATTTAGCGGCGTCCTCGCAACAACAGAGAAAGCTTATGAAATATCAATTAATCTTATGTGCCACGGCATTAGTGCTGGGGACTGTGCAGCCAGCAACGGCCGATGTTCATCTCAAACTACCTAAAAATGCTGAAGTGTTAACGGTCAATGGCAAGCCAGCCGTAAAGAGTGGCGATCTCGTTTTAGCCGATGGGACCAATCAGATTGCCTTCCGTTATGCCGCGCAATATCGACAACAAGCTGACTCAGTGCATTATCTCTCCGACGTGCTCATCGTCCGTTTTGATGCATCAGCACAAACACTCACGCTGACACTTCCCGCCATCAACTCAGCCAGAGATGCAAAGAAATTTGATGAGTCACCTAAGCTGACACTATTAAATGCTCAAGATAAAGCAGTGGGTTTTACCAGCGATAAATTGATTAAGAATGGCATTCAACTGGGACGGGATTTCGAACACGAGATACTGCAGTACAACCTTAGCAATCATCCGGCTTCATTAAATCTCACTATGAATACCGCAACAACGCAAGCAAGCGACGCCATTGCACCAGTATTGGCAAGCCAGCCGCAAATACACCAAACATCAGCAGCCACATCCACGAGCTTGATCGCGCAAGCAGTTATGTCGTCAGCAGTCGCAGCGAACAATGATAAGGCTCAGCAAATCACTCCAGCGACGACACCTAGCCAAGCTGAAATCAGTCAAATGCTGGATTACTGGTACAAACAAGCTAACGACAATACCAAAGCCAGCTTCAAAGCTAAAATAAACAAAGAGTGACCCATACCGCTTCAGTTTATCTATTTAAAACCGCCAGCTTAGTGTCACATATGAACTGGCGGCTCTATTAAAGCTTAGTAAAACTGATATTTCAGAAACATTAAAGCTCAGTAAGCCCATTCCCACTTCACAGCTTAATGTCATTTAACACAGCAAAGCTGCTAAGCAACAAATGGTACGAGTGCCTGTAAAGGCATTATTTATATATTTGGTAGAACAAATTATAAATATAAAAGACATATCATTTTACAGTCTTCATAGACTATTATTTATCAACTCGCTTTATAAAAGACAGTTAAGCATTTGTAGATAAAAGACTTATCACTTAATTAACTACAAAGAATTCGAACTGAGTAAAATCGAATAGTCTCTGTTCCTCCAGCCAACATAATTAACTATCCGCAAAGCGTTATCTCATAATTAAATATTTTTAAAAATCAAAACCTTGAGCAAGGATAAATACTATTTAGCCTACACATTTAACCGTATGAATTATGATTTACACTATATATTTTGGCTAGATCCAGAAACAAATGTAACAAAAAATGTCATAAAGGCATTATTTAGCAAGAGTCATTATCAGCTTCAAAGCCTCACTAAGCATGAAAAGATCAATGCTCTAATCCTATTCCATAAAAAACATTCAACCTTTAGACTTATTCAACCTTCAACCTGCTCATTCTTTATACTGATTTAAACTCTCCCCATCAAATGTTAGAAATAAGTTGCCTAAATGATAGGGCGAAAAATTACTAATCAAGTAAAAGGAATAACATGATGGAACTTAAATTAAAAAAAGCTGAGTTAGTGAATCTGTCCCATGATAAAAAAGTCTTACCTAGCGAATTAACACCACAAGTTGCTGGTGGTGTGATAACTCGTGCTTGCGGAGAGTTGACTGCCAATGCATACACCTGCCCTTCTGATCGTACAGGTAGCACTCATCGCTGCTGTCAAATCCCTTAATACGGGGTTCAAGTAACCAAATAGGTTGTGACGTCACAATATAACACAGCATATTTTATCAGTAGATATGTAAAGGGCATATCCACTATGCCCTTTTGACTTTCTAAATGAGCCAATATGTAGAAGCTGTACTTCATGGAAATAAAGGAAGGTGGTTCAGTGCAATTTAATCAACCCCATCAGTCTAGCCTTGCTAGACAGGCATTGAACGACATAGCTGCGCTATTAGTGAAAGATGCCAAACAATCATTAGAGCAGCAAGGGGTTGGTTTGTTAACTGGCTTAGCTGGGCAACAATTATTTTTCTGGCAATTACATAAACAGTTTCCAGAACTAGCATGCCAACATGAATTTTCAGCACGAATGACATTAATAGAAGAGCAAATACCATTCCTACATTCACAGTTCGCGTTTGGCTATGGACTGACTGGTGTCGCTTGGCTATATGAATTTTTTTTGCATGAAGGGAATTACCAAGCGGAGTTTAATCACAATACTGATGTGCTCTTACTACAACATTTACAACAGAACGACTGGACTGGAGAATTGGAATTTATTCGCGGACTAAGTGGTTTTGCAGTCTATATAGCGCGGCGTCAAACCGCGGAATTAGGCTTACCTTTGGCCCAAGCGTTATTGACACTACTGGAACAGCAATGGCATCAATTTGCCGATGGTACTGGTGCTTGGGAAGTGGCAACAAACTCTTTCTTTAGATTTAATCAGGCAACAGATAACCCTGAATATAATTTAGGATTAGCTCACGGAGTCCCTTCAATCATTGCCTCTCTATTACCATTATTAGCGCATCAGCAACTACACAGCCAAATTCAGACGTTGTTGCAAGCCAGTTGTCAGTGGTTAATTCAGCAGCAACAAACATCAGAGAAATTTGGTAGTTGCTTTGCGTACATCACGGAACAACCGTGCCAGTCACGACTCGGTTGGTGTTATGGCGATGCCACCATCGCCTTAACATTGCTGCGAGTGGGCAATGCAATAAACCGTGATGACTTTACCGCCGCTGGTAAGAACATTGCCTTAAAAGCCGCTCAGCGTAGACTAAAAAGCAGCCAAGTACAGGATGCAGGTATCTGTCATGGTAGTGCAGGTTTGGCTTTAATCTTTCAAGTCATAACACGCTATTACACCGAATCCACTCTTTCACAGGCTGCACAATATTGGTTTGAACATACATTAGCACTATATCAAACATCAGGACTCGACGGTTTTAATGCCGTGCGCGAACAAGATAATTCAAACTGCCGCCTACCAGACCATGGCTTACTTGGAGGCTATGCCGGTATAGGTTTAGTGCTATTGATGGCCTTCAACGTAGAAACTAATTGGCTAGATGCGCTTTTATTAACCAATAATTGATTTCGATATATTGGCTATTTTTATAACAAGGAATTGTTTATGAGTGTAGAGGTTTTGCAAGCCGCGGATTTTTTTGTTATCCGGGCACCTAGATCAAGTTTGTCTCAACTACGAAAAATACCAACAGAGCCTACGGCCTTAGTCGATTTTCTCGCCAGTTGGTTAGCAAACCCAGCAGTACAAGAAGCCTTATATCTTGCAAGTCCTTCATTGATGGAACGATTGCCTAATTGGCAACTGCAACCACACAGTAAAGCGGCAATTAAAATAACTAACTCCTTATTGAAATATTTTATTCGGTTTAGCTCTAGAGCGACGCCATTTGGGTTATTTGCAGGCGTAGCCTTGGGGCAAGTAGCAAATGAAACGCGCTTACAGTGTGATAGCATGCTGCGAGATAAGCGCCATACCCGCTTTGACATAGCCTATTTAACTGCAATTCGAGCCCAGTTAAGTGAACCAAATGAGGCCGAGAAGTGGCCGGTATTGTGCTATCAAGCAAATCCGACGTTGCAACAACAGAGCGATGGTCTGCATTATATTGAACCGTATTTTTCAGATACTGAGCAAAAATATCGTTTAAGTACCTTGGTATCAGATGAATATTTGCTTGCTATGCTGCAACTGGCGAAGAAGGAAGGGAGCTTTGCTTCGTTACAAGGTGGATTTCAACAACTCTATCCTACGGCGAATACTGCAAGCATACAGGATTATATTAAGCAGTTACTTACTGCCGGTGTGCTGCAAGTCAAATTACCACTAACATTAACTTCTGGCTCCCCAGATCAAACTTTTATTACGGCGTTACAAAGTATGGGCGCTACAGACAGTGCTGATATATTGCAACGAGCTCTCACTCAGTTAAACAGCATAGATAAACAACCTGTTAACCCGCTTAAGCAATATCAAGAAATTTATCATAGCTTGCAAACACTGCCGTATCCTGTAAGCGAGAATCGCCTATTACAGACTGATATTTTGCGCTCATTTTCACAGTGCCAATTAGCACAAGCAGAAGTATCTGCCCTGATGCCTGCATTATTGGCATTATTAGCGATACGAAAACCTTATAAAACACCACTTAATGACTTTAGCCAAAAATTTGAAGCAAGATTTGGTAGCCAGTATGTGCCACTGTTGACCTTATTAGATGACGAAGTTGGTATTTCATTCTCCAGCGATATTGGCTACCACACTTCCTTGTTAGCGGGGTTAAATATCACCAATCGTCACCCCCCCACACAAGATGTTATCGAACCATTGCAACAGACGATTATCGCTGCTCTAAGTGATGTATCCCCAAGCGAAACTGTGCTGAAATTAACAAGTGATTCGTTATTGTCTAAACATGAAAGTGCGACATTAATGGCTAAGTTACCCGCTTCCTTCGCGATTAATTTGTCAGCGTATCAACAAGAGGATGGCCGAGTTATTTACTATTATCATGGTTGCTATGGTCCTTCAGCAGCGAATTTACTCGGACGTTTCTGTCATTTATCAACAGATATGCTGCAACAGGTCAAACAACATTTATCTCAAGAAGAAGCGCATTCTCCAGAAGTCCTTTTTGCAGAAGTACTACATATGCCCGAGGGACGTCCAGGCAATGTCATCGCTAGACCGACATTTAGAGCCTATGAGATTGTTTTTCTTGCTGACAGTCACTTAGCAAATGAGTGGCAAATCCCAATCAGCGATCTATTTGTCTATCAAGAAAATAACACGTTATGTTTATGGTCACAGCGACTACAAAAAAGAATAATTCCCCGTTTATCCTCTGCCCATAATTTCAGTGATCGTAGTTTAGGGATTTATCGGTTTTTATGCTCACTTCAACATCAAAACTTACAAATGCCTCACTTCTCCTTACCTGATAGCCTGCATAAAGCAAAACGAGTTCCAAGGATCATGTTAGATAATCTGGTCCTGCAAGAGGCCCACTGCAATATTTCAGTAGCACTATTGAAACGCTTATGGCAAGAAGGCCAGTTTGTTGAATCCGATTGGCAACAACTGCAGAAAGAATATGGTTTAGAGCGTTATATGAGCTATGCCATAGCCGACCATGTGTTACTGATCGATCTGCAAAATAATATGATGTTCCAAATGTTGTTGGCAGAGGTAAATCATAAAAGCCACATTAGGTTGAATGAAGTGCTCGCGATGAAATACCAACCTTTACTGCAAGGGCCAGATGGCCCTTATCAACATGAAATAATTGTACCGCTGTCAAATAGTGCCGCAACCCCATACTTAGCACCACGCATAGCACCATTGACGAGCTCAACCAATGACAAGTGTAGGCATTTCGCGCCTGGCTCAGAATGGCTCAGTGTCAAATTGTATGCAGGGCAAAGTAGTGTGGAGCAACTGTTACTAAAGCAATTGGCACCATGGCTAACGCAGATGCAGCAAGATGGTGTGCTCAAACATTGGTTCTTTGTACGCTATGGCGATCCTGATTGGCATCTACGGCTACGATGTTTTGGGGAGCCGGAACGATTATATGGGGAGTTACTACCCGCACTAAATCGCTTATTAACGCCATCTCTAGCCAGTGCAGGCTTACATTGCATTGAGTTGTTCACTTACAGGCAGGAGACAGAACGTTACGGGGGTGAGCATATGATGCCTTTGGCTGAGCACTTTTTCTGTTTGGACAGCCAGTTTGTGTTGCAGGCAATATTATTCAGTCAACAAGATGACAGCTTGAGGTGGCGCTTAGCCATTTTAGCGATAGATTTAATTTTAACTCAATTCGATTATTTACCCGCCGAGAAATTTACACTGATCGATAATTTGCGGACAGGATTTGCACAAGAATTTAAAGAAGGCTTAGAGTTACGCCAGCAAATGGGCGATAAATATCGATACTATCAGTCACAATTACAACAAGATCGCCAATTATTAGATTGGCATAACCAAGCTATTGAGCCATTCAAACAACAAATTCAGCAGAGTTTACAGCAGTTTTCATCTTCGATTACAGCATGTTGTCAGGCAATGTTGGCATTATTTGAGTCCCAACAAGCAAAAGGTAGTCGCGATAGTTTACTAGGCTCATTATTACATATGTTTACTAACCGTTTATTCAAGGCTTATGGTCGAGAGCAAGAGTTTGTCGTTTATGACATGTTACGCCGTATCTATCTAAGCCAGCGCGCACAACCAGTACGAGGTTTATCGCAATGAGCGATTTATTTCGAAAAGAAGTTGTCGTGCAGCAACAGCAAAGATTACAAGGAGAAGTAAGTTTAACCCAGCCAGTTAGTTTTATTGGTTTCACAGTATTGATTAGCACGCTTTTTTTATGTGCATTACTATTTTTGTATTTTAGCGAGTATCAACGCAAAGAACATGTGCAAGGTTCTATCGAGCCAGCCATTATGGCGATTCGTTTGCCCACCCCTAGATCAGTCAACGCAGGGCATCTTTTAGTACAAGTTGGCGAGCAAGTGCAGCAGAATCAACCTTTAGTACAACCGCTGAACCTCCCAAATACGATGGGAAAATCATTTTTACTAAAAGCTCCTTTTACAGGAACGGTTACCGAAGTTTTATTGCCGTCTGGAGAGGATATCGGCCCATCAAAACCCTCAATATCGTTATTACCGCAACCAGAAACCTTGTTCGCAATTGTATATATACCCTCAAGAGTTATAGGACAACTCACATTGGGGCAGGAGCTACAAATGCGCATAGAGGCACTTCCCTATCAACATTTTGGTGTGCAAACAGCCACTCTAGTTGAGATAGGAAGTCAGCCTATAACCATAAATGAATCGCAACCCTTATCGGAGCCGAGTTATAGAGCCGTTTTAGCATTGACGGAAGACGCAAAAAAATTGCCACTGAGAGCAGGTATGGGATTAGAGGTTGATATTAGCTTCGCGCCACGCAGACTGTTGGAGTGGTTGTTTACACCAAATGTTGATGATAAGGGTCAAAACTAATGGCAACACTGCAAGAGAAGCTTAGAACTTGGTCTGGCCGCCGCTTACCCATGATCGTTCAAACTGAGGCAGCAGAATGCGGCTTAGCCTGTGTAGCTATGGTGGCCAGCATGCATGGCTATCAAACTGATTTAAATAGCTTAAGACAACGTTTTTCGCTATCGCTAGAAGGCTGTACCTTACTGGATCTGATGCATATTGCAGAGCAGTTGCAACTCAGTAGCCGCCCACTGAAAATTGAATTAGAAGAATTATCCGACTTAGCTACGCCATGTATCTTGCACTGGGATCTCAATCACTTTGTGGTACTAAAGTCAGTGAACACTCAACACTGTATTATTCATGACCCAGCTTTAGGAGTGCGGCGAATATCCCTAACAGAAGTGTCAAAATCATTTACTGGTATCGCTTTAGAATTGACACCGACAGCTACATTTACTGCAGAACAAGCTAAACAATCACTAACATTCTCATCCTTTTTTTCTAAGATCACTGGTTTAAAGCAATCGTTAGGGTTGTTACTCAGTTTGTCCGTTTTTTTACAGCTGTTTATTTTAGCCTCACCTTATTACATTCAACTCGTGGTAGACGCCGTTATTATCAGTAATGATGGTCAGTTGCTATTAGTGTTGGCATTAGGCTTTGCTTTGTTACTATTATTTGATGTTGCCACCAATGCTTTACGCAGCTTAGTACTACTGAATTTCAGCAGCCAACTTAGTGTGCAGCTAGCCAGTAACCTCTTCCATCACTTAGTGCGGCTACCATTGGCCTATTTTGAAAAACGTCATATGGGAGATCTGGTATCACGATTTGGTTCTTTAAGGCAATTACGGGAACTGCTGACTACCGGCATTATTGAAGCCATCATTGATGGTTTTATGGCGCTAGGAGTTCTATGCATGATCTTCTTTTACAGCCCGTTATTGTCTCTCGTCGTGCTAGTGGCAGTGCTAGCATATTACGCCTTGAGATTAGCGTTATATCGGTCCTTACGCTTAGCCTCAGAGCAGCAAATTCTAGCTTTAGCAGGTGAACAATCTAACTTTATGGAAACGATCCGAGCAATTCAAACGGTTAAGCTATTTGGTTTTGAAAGTCAGCGAGAAGCGATTTGGCAAAATCACTATGTTAAAGCAACGAACAGGACCATTACGCTCGGGAAATATGAAATTTCGTATCAAATAATGAACAAATTGTTATTTGGTACAGAAAATATTGTAGTGATCTATCTTGCTGCAGAATTAGTAATGGCGGGCAGTTTTACCACAGGAATGTTATTTGCATTTATTGCCTACAAAGCCCAATTTATGGAGCGTATGAGCAAGTTGATCGAAAAGTTAATTGAATATCGCATGCTGAGTTTACATTTTGAACGGATTGCAGATATTGCCCTAACAGCCAAAGAGCAAACTTATCCACCACAACCAATGCTGCATAAAGTGGCCGGAAATATCTGTCTACAACAGGTTAGTTTTAGTTATAGCTCCGTCGCTGAGCCAGTGCTATACAATTTAGCATTACAAATAAACGCCGGTGAGTCGGTTGCAATTATAGGTCCATCCGGTTGTGGTAAGAGTACCTTAATGAAACTGTTATTAGGGCTATTAACACCAACCGAAGGTGAGATTTTAATCGATGACATACCATTGGTGAAATTAGGATTAGCTCAATATCGCCAGCAAGTCGCAGCTGTAATGCAAGAAGACCGATTACTTGGTGGGACAATAGAAGATAATATTACTTTTTTTTCGGAAAAAATTGATGTCGAAAAGCTCACTCGTTGTGCACAAATGGCAGCAATACACCAAGATATTTGTCAAATGCCAATGGGCTATAAAAGTTTAATAGGCGATATGGGCTCAGCACTATCCAGTGGGCAAAAACAACGGTTAATTTTGGCAAGAGCGCTGTATCGGGAACCGAAGATTTTATTTATGGATGAAGCAACAAGTCACTTAGACATTGTCACTGAGTCTGTTGTTAATCAAGCGATGAAAAAATTGAATATCACCCGAGTGGTAATCGCCCATCGGCCCGAAACCATTAAAGCTGCAGATAGAGTCATCGATTTAACACAACTTCTACAGCGACCAGCAATTAACAAAGTAAGTTAAATAAAATCAAAATATTGCAGAATTGTTTATGCACTCTATCGACTTAAGCGTGTCAGAAGGCTACTTTTATAGTAACACCCGTGATTCAGAAAATAACTTGGTCAATTCGATAGTTGAGTTACTTATGACATAACTGACAAGAATAGACCTAAGATAAGCAAGCACCTAAAAGCTTGTTATTATCAGATAGAGATTCACTCTTCTACGTTAATCACATGAATGAGAGCAATGTATAGGGGATTAAGACAAATTGCAGACGCAAAAAAGCCAGCTTATTCAGCTGGCTTGGTTACATCTCAATGAGATAATTAGGCGCTTGGCGATGACCTACTCTCACATGGGGGTGAAATCATAGCGCTATCAATACGGAGTATTTAGCCATGATTGAACGCGAAGAAGCTTGTCTTCGTAGCTGGGGAGTCCGCTTAGCGGCGGGCGACCGCCATGGATGGTGGAAGTGTCAATATTGGAGGAACATTTATTGACCGACATCGAGATAAGTTTTCGCGAAGCAAATAAACACAAAAACCCTAGCGGTTTAGGCTAGGGCTTTGGTGTTTATTTGGATGCTTGGCGATGACCTACTCTCACATGGGGAGACCCCACACTACCATCGGCGCGTTTGCGTTTCACTTCTGAGTTCGGGATGGGATCAGGTGGTTCCACAAGGCTATTGTCACCAAGCAAATTCTGTTTATTACCGTGTCCATCTCTGGCTCACGTTAATAATAATTCGGAAAGCTGATTTTCTGTTGAGTCTTTAACTTTATCAAGTGTCGATATTCTGTCTAAGGCTTCTTTGTAAAACCCATCTGGGAAGGCTTCTTTGTAAAACCCATCTGGG